>CAYSOK010000001.1:0-14415 GCA_964432645.1 uncultured Bacteroidaceae bacterium
TTCCACACGAGGATCCAAGTCAAACAGATTATTTGCTGCCATGATATGCTGCATAAACTCGTTTTGCTCGGCAGTTCCACGCACATTTTTAAAATCCTCTTCCGGCGTTACAACACCCGGATCACCGGCACCACAGACACCGTATCCCACCAAGTGTGCATCGCCCTCAAACTCCTTGAGCCCATCCTTGTATATCTTCTCGCGAAGGAACTTAAACTTATCCTCCCCTTCACGAACAACACTCTTCAATTCCTCACGAGTGCAACGACGCAGCACACGACGACATGCCCATATCCACTCCAAATCGTTGACCGCCCTTATCGTAGGATCCCACCAATACGATACCACATAGTCAATAGGTTCCCTACGCTTATCGTTGAAGAACAACTCATGTTTAAAACGACGAAATCCCTCCTCCGGGAAGATGATACCACCGAAATCACGCCAAGGCACCTCATCCTCCTTGTCCGGAATCACATAATCGCTCACGTGCATACGATGCCCCATGTACACTTCATCATCGCCTTCGGGAAGCTCCTCTATGTCGTAATTCTCACAATTCAACTTTTCCTTTATCTCAAAATCGGTATAAGCATCCAAACCCTTTGGGAAATTCTTGTTTATCAACGCCGCAAAATAAGAAGAAACCACCGCTATATAGTTCTGCAAACCCTTGCGACACGCTCTATCCGTGAGATGAAGTCCCCGGTACGTACGATCAAAATTAGGTTTCTTCAAATACCCCTCCAGAACGGACACAGCATCAATGATACGGTCGATTGTAAAAGGAGTAAACATCTGATACGTAATAATATCCGTGGAATATTCACACTCCACACGTTTGTCACGCAAAGGCCACTTGGCACGATCGCGATAGAGTCCTATACTCGTAGCTGCCACACCCGGGATAAGATACTCACGTCCCTCCTCCTCTATAATATATGAAAAAGGAAAAGCCGTGGTATCGAAATGCGCCTTATGATGCCCCATGACCATACTGAAAGCCCCCACATGCACCGGCAACAACATGTGCGATGAAGAAGCCGTCTTACAGCCACGCTGCAACACGCCCGCATGGTGCGCACCCAACTTGTACGCATGATTACTCTGATTCGTACCCGAACCCGCATTGTAGAAAGAGAAGTTGCAACCAATCAGCAACGTACTTTTGTGATGCGACACCGTGTAAGGACCCGCCAACACGGCACAAGCTTCGCCGTTCTCAAAGTGACAATTGGACGCAAAGACACAATCGGTAGCCGTAAATCCGTGAGTTACAACCGTTCCGGAACCCACATAACAACGCGTAAGTGTTGCCCCGTCGCTAATCGTAGCACCCGCCACCACCACAGCATCCTTCACCGTCACACCCGCACCTATGCGAATCTTAGGACCGTAGAAACCACAATTCTCCAAGAGCGTAGCACCCTCCACAACCGTCTCCTTCTCAAGACGCACACACTGCAATCTCTGAGTGTTCACCACCACACAGCGCTCGCCGATGGAGCCCACCTTAGCCTTCTCGTCCTCAATTCTCTGTTTCAACCAAGGCTCATAGTACTCCATAAACTCCTCATCGGTTGCGAGATACGCCTGCAAGTAAGCCTCCTGCGAAGAAAGATGCGGATGCAACGTAACCTCACGTCCACCCGTTTCCGGCAGAACCGACACCTGAACACCACTACCAAAGGTAGAAGGCTCCGGCATCACGATGCTACCCACATTTTCTATATAAGCACCACGCCCTATGGTATAATTGGAGATACCTTGATGCACATCGCATATATAACAATTCACCCCAACGGTCACATTGTTGAGCGTGACACGACGCAACTGCGCATGCTTCGTAAAACCTCCATAACTCACTGTGCCCGAAAGACGAGACACCTTCACCTTACCTTGGAACGTAACATCGTGAATATAAGGGATGGATGGTGGGTCAACAAGCGTAACCTGCGACCAATCTTCGGCGGTGCAACCCTGCTGCTCCAACCGTGTAATCTGTTCTTGTGTAATCATACCTTCTACCGTTCGTATAAAGTTTTTGTCGCGCAAAGTTAATTTATTCTTTTCAAATAGCGAAAAAGAGAGGAACTTTTCTTACTTTTGCAGACTGAAATATTTTATATACTACAAAAAATGACTACACAAGAGGTGGATAAAACCGAAGAATCGCTCAAGAACAAGACAGCCAAAGGACTCTTTTGGGGAGGCATGAGCAACGCCCTCCAACAGGTGTTGGGAGCTGCCTTCGGCATCGTATTGGCACGCAAACTGAGTCGCGAAGACTACGGATTGGTGGGTATGCTCACCATCTTCTCACTCATAGCCAACTCACTACAAGAAAGCGGTTTCACCTCTGCCATCGCTAATATCAAGGAGATACGTCACCGCGACTACAACGCCGTCTTCTGGTTTTCCACCCTGGTGGGTTGCACCCTCTACCCCATCCTCTACCTCGCCGCTCCACTCATAGCACAATTCTACGGCAAGCCGGAACTCTGCGGACTGGCACGATTGCTCTTTGTCTGCATCCCCATCGCCTCACTAGGCACCGTACAGAGTGCCTATCTCTTTCGCAACCTCATGGTACGCGAACGCTCCATCGCCATGCTCTCCGGGCTGATCATCTCAGGCATCTGTGGTGTCGTGATGGCATGCAACGGCATGGCATACATGGGTATTGCGGCACAACAGATTATATACGTATTGGTCTGCACCATCGTCTGCTGGTATCTGTCCCCCTGGCGTCCCAAGTGGGAATTCACGTTCGAACCCATCCGCACCATGTTCGGATACAGCAGTAAATTGCTGATAACAAATATCATCAACATAACCAACAACAACCTCATGACCATCATCCTCGGCACCCGCTACCCGAGCAACATCGTCGGCGACTACACGCAGGCAAACAAGTGGGTGTACATGGGGCATTCACTGATAACAGGCATGGTAACGGGAGTGACACAACCCGTGATGTCCAGCACCACCAACGAAGCGGAACGCCAAGTTCGCATCTTCCGTAAGATGATGCAATTCACCGCCTTCATCTCCTTTCCCGCCATGCTGGGACTGGCCTACATTGCACCGGAATTCATCCTCCTGACCATCGGTTCCAAGTGGCTCCCCTGCATCCCGGTGTTCCGCATCCTTTGCATCAGCGGAGCCTTTATCCCGCTGTCGGCACTCTACTACAACACCATTTTGAGCAAGAAACACTCTAATATATATATGTGGAACATAGCCTGCTTGTGTCTTACGGAACTCTCCGCCATGTACGGTTTGCGAGAGCAAGGGTTCATGGTGATGATATCGGTGTATGCCACAATCAACATATTGTGGATGTTTATATGGCACACCTTTACAGCACGCTACGTAGATATCAAGTTGCGCTATTTGCTCCGCGACATGCTCCCGTTTGCCGCCACCGCGCTGGTAGGAATCGGCGTAGCGACGCTGATAACAAGTCGTTTAGACGCTCTCTATCTACTGCTCCCCGCCAAGATACTTATCGTTGCCTGCGTGTACATAAGCGTGATGCATCTCCTGGGTATGGACATCTACCGCGAGAGTTTACAGTATGTAAAGGAAAGAGTCGGGAAGAAATGGCCTAAGCAAAAAGCGAAATAGAGTAAAACAAACACGAAATATAGGAATCTATAAACTTCCATAAAACCCAAAACGGAAACTTGTGTAAGTCAAATAAAAGTCGTAACTTTGCACCGGAACAAAGTATAATTTAAAACCTAAAATTATGGAAAGTTTACCATTATGGTCGCTTATCCCCTTTGTACTCATGCTACTTACGATTGCCATAGGGCCGTTGGTGGCGGAACACTGGTGGGAGAGCAACAAGAACAAGTTTATCGTGTCTGTGGTACTGAGTGTGCCCGTTATCGTGTATTTCCTCTATCTAGGACTCGGACACGAACTGGAACACCAGATTTTCTACGACTACGTACCCTTCATTGTGCTCCTCTTGGCACTGTTTATTGTAACAGGAGGTATCCACTTGAGCGGTAACATACAAGCCACCCCTATCACTAATGTCATTATACTCGCCATAGGATGGGTGAGTGCAAGTATCATGGGAACTACGGGCGCAGCCATGTTGTTTATTCGTCCGTTAATCTCTATCAATCAAGAACGTAAATACCGTGTTCACACCATACTTTTCTTCATAGCACTGGTAGCCAACTGCGGAGGATTGCTCTCTCCATTGGGCGATCCACCCCTTTTCATGCTCTACCTGCGCGGTGCCCACTTCACATGGTTTGCCGGCATGATGCGTGAGTGGTTGTTTACGGGATTGATACTCATGGCTATCTATTTTGCCATAGATAAATACCTGTATTACAAGAAAGAGCCGGCTGAAAATCTGGAAGAAGACCGCACCCACATAGCCCCGTTGCGACTGGGTGGTTCCCTCAATTTTGTATGGTTGGCAGCCATCGTATTGGCGGTGGCATTCATCAACCCCAGTTACATACCGGAGATGGGACAGAAGGATGCACCTCTCTACGTACAGTTCCTGCGCGAGATTGTATTGCTGTTCATCAGTGTACTCTCCCTACTCACCACCAAAGACAAGGTACGTTACGAATTGAACAAGTACTCTTGGGCTCCGATTATTGAGGTAGCCGTACTGTTTATCGGCATCTTCACCACCATGACTCCCGCCATGATGTTCCTGCGCGAACACGCTGCAAGCCTGGGACTTACACACATCTGGCAATTCTATTACTCCACCGGTATTTTGAGTTCCTTCCTGGACAACACCCCTACCGCCGTAGCATTCCACGAACTGGCCGTAGGTCTACCGCCGGAAATCATGGACACCATACCCGGAGCTTTGGTTACAGGCGTGCCCGACTTGTTGCTTAAGGCAATAGCCACTGCCGCCGTGTTCTTTGGAGCACTGACCTACATCGGCAACGGCCCCAACTTCATGGTGAAAGCCATTGCCGAAGAGAGCGGCACCAAGATGCCGAGTTTCTTTGCATACATGTATAAGTTCTCACTGATTGTACTGCTTCCGGTGTACATACTGGTTCAGTTACTGTTCTTATAAGATTACAGATATACAGCCACAATGTACGCCAAGCACACTGTGGCTGTTCTCATATAAAAAGAAATCGATAATTAAATGATAAAGAATCTATTATTCGACTTTGGCGGCGTAATCGCCACCCTGACCCCCGAAGAGGGAATAGGTCGCTTTAAGGCACTGGGCATAGAAGATGCCTTTGAACAAATGGGCGCCTACGGACAAACCGGCATCTTCCGTCAGTACGAAGACGGAAGCATCGACTCCGACGAATTTCTGCGACAACTGGCACAACAAGCACACCGTCCCTCCGTATCCTTCGAGGAAGCACAGCACTGCTGGATGGGCTACATCCACGACGTACCCATGCGTCGCATCGAATACCTCAAGGCATTGCGCAAAAGAGGCTACAACATGGCACTTCTGAGCAACACCAACCCCCTGATAGCAGAATGGACCTTCACCCCCGAGTTCTCTCCCGAGGGCAAAGGTATACAAGAGTATTTCGACAAGATGTTCCTGAGTTACAAGATGAAAGCCTACAAACCTGAGGATGCCATCTACCTCAAAGTACTGGAAGAGGGACCCTACAAAGCCGAAGAAACACTCTTCATTGACGACGGACAAGTCAATCTGGATGCCGCCGCTCGCCTGGGCTTCCACACCCTCCTTTCTCCCAAGGACGGAGAATGGATGGAGAGCATGGAAGCATACCTCAAGGAGAACGGAGCATACTAGTCCACCCCCTCCTACTGTTTATGTTTTCGCTCCATGAGCGACGTGATATAAACCGTAAAGATAGGGAAAAGCATCATACCCATGGCGGCCAATATTACTGCCAAGATACGTCCAATGGGCGTTATGGCATTAATATTGGAACCGACCGTGGTAACATCCATCCACGCCCACCAAACGGCAATGGGAAAACTTGTAACTTGAGCGTTGACAGCGTGTTCCATCTCGTAGAAGATGAGAGAGGCAAAGAACACCATGGAAACCACCAACAACAGATAGGAAAAGAAAAGCGTCGTGGCACGTTGCGACGTAAACCACCCCACAATCATCATAATCACATACACCCCTCGCACCAAAGGCATGAAGCGCAGCACGATAAGGGCTGAGTGCGACACATCGGCATCCACCGCCTTCACTATGTTCAAGTAGGGAATGCTGATGAGCAAAAAGAGTAAATGCGTACGGAAGAAGTGCCATCGCCTACTGCTCACCATCCACTCCAACAAGAAGTCTACAAGGAAAAGGATGCAAACCGTAAGTTGAATGCTCATGTAAAGCGGTTGCTCGTCGTATGGCAACCCACGAAGCGTACTCACGGTAATGCTGACCACAAGAATCAAGGAAAGAAACACGAGCAACATCCCCTGCATGATTTGCAATGCCTGCGGGGCATGTGGAGAGATTCGTCCACGATTTATAACGGATTTAATCATAAGGATTTCTATTATTTTATTAAACCAAATCATACGCACGTAAAAAGCCCTCGTCCCCCAAGATATTACGGGTGGAATCATCACGTACCAAATAACCGTTCTCCAAGACCAACGTACGCTGCGTCACGGCGCGTAGGAAGTTCAAGTCGTGGGAAGCGATGAGGCAGGTGTGACAACAATCCGTCACCTGGCGAACGACGTGTCTGCACATGCGAGCATCCAACCCCGCCGTCGGTTCATCCAGAAGCAACACGGACGGGTGCATCGCCAGCACCGTAGCTATGGCAGCACTCCTACACTGTCCCACGGAGAGCGTTGCTCCCGAACGATGACGCTCCTCCCACAGTCCCACATCCGATAGATGCTCCATCACCCGAGACGCCACCTCCGCCTCCGGCAAACCCATGAGGCGCAGACCGAACGCCACATCCTCGTAGAGTGTGGCGGAAAAAAGCATCTCCTCCGCCTGCTGAAAGACCAATCCAACTCGCTGTCGAACAAGCCTCAACGTAGATTTCTCCACCGTCACATCACCCACCTGCACCCTACCGCTCGTGGGCAGCAACAGACCGTTGAGATGATGCAAGAGCGTACTCTTACCGCTCCCGTTGAGTCCGATGATGCCCACCCGCTCCCCCGGATTCACCCGGAAGGAGATGTGATGCAACGCTCCTTCACCCTGCGGATAACGATAGCTGAGGTCGACCACCCAAAGAGATGTTGCCTTCATACCCCACACTCCTTTCCGCCCCTTGCCACCATGGCACGCCGTATGCGCTCGGCTCTGTCCACACAGCGCAACAGCAAACTTCCCGCCATACGCAACCATAAAGAGGCTACATACTTACGTCTTCCGTACCCGCGGGAGGCCACCACCTGCTGCATGCGTAACTGCTCCTCCATCAACAAGATGAGGTAGCGATGCGAGAGAATCAGTATCTCCGCCAAATGTCCCCACATCCCCATCCGTTGCATCCCCCCGCACAGCCGAACCATCCCTGTGGTACAGAGAAAGAGATAGACCATCTGCACGGCAATCACTCCACGTAACAATAGGGTGAAAAACTGCATGGGAGGATGCAACAGGGCGAAGAAGAGCAAAAAGGGAAGTACCGCCAAAGCATGCACCCACACCCGCAGATACGAAATGCCTGCCCACAAGCACAGCAACAACGGGAGCAACAGAAAAGGCATCACCCAAAGGGGCTTTGACAGGGGGATGACCATCAAAAGAATCAGTACCCCGAGGGTGACGCCCCCTTTTATCCCCACACCGTACCGATAGATGCCTCCGGTACGGGTGGAGCAAAGGTCTATATAGCGCAGATGACGCAAAATGTATCCGGTCGTTCGCATAAGAAAAGGTTTAGAGATTCCACGGAGCCGCCAACGCCCGCTCCACCGACCACTCCATGCCGTCGGGTTGTGAGGAGGTGAAGAGTCGTACCACAAAGGCAATCAGCAGGGTGATGAGGACAAGCGAAAGAATCACCCACCCCGAACGCACATAACGATCATCGCGCGACTCCAGAAGTCCCGGTCGTTGCTGCTGAACGAAGTAGAGCAACAAGGCCGTCATCACTCCCTCCAACACACCGATTATCAGATGAATGGAGAGCATGAGAATCAACAACAAATAAGCATGCAAAGGAGCCACACCGGAGACAATCATCTCCAAAGACAGCAACAGCGCTCCGAGTTCCATCGCCACCACCCCGGCCAATATGCTGATAACGAAGAGACGACCGATACTTGCAGGATAGCGCATCAGAGGTTTGAAGACTATCGGATAGACCACCAAGCAAGCACTTGCCGCCATGTTGAGAATATTGCATCCCAGTGCCAACAAACCGCCGTCGCCCAGGAGGAGACACTGCAGTATCAGCACGGCACTGAGAACTAGAAAAGCAGACCAAGGACCCAAGAGCGCTGCCAGAAAGATTCCCCCCACCATGTGACCGCTCGCTCCGGTACCCGGGATGGCAATATTCAACATCTGAACCACCAGAATGAAGGCAGCGAGAACTCCCATCAGCGGAAGTTTTCCGGGGTCGTCCGCCCTACTCTTACGGAGCGAAACGGTGAGAAGGGTTGCGGCAACCACATATCCCAAGCCTGCTACGACCGGAGATAAAAGAGCATCGGGAGCATGCATCACACCACCTCCTTTCTTTGTTTGTGCCAATGCGAATGATTGGCTTTTTCACCGCCCAAACGGAACATGGGGAGCAGGAACAACCACGTGGCAATGCAGAAGGGTGCCGTGAGCGACGGGATGCCCCATGGCAACAGGAGGGTGTCCATAGCTGCTTGAACTATTACTGTAAATAAGATACCGCAAAGAGTCCATATAGTAACACTTACGGAAGGTTGATAAAAGGTTGCTCCAAGGGCAATGGCAGTGAGTACGGCACTGTATCCATAGAGTCCTTGTGTAAGACTGTGCAGAGGTGCATGCCACCAAAAAGCCACCAACAGAGCTGTGAGTGAACCCACTCCCGCCCATACGGCTGCTCTGCGATTGCTGCACAGAAGTCCCAACAAGAAGAGGATTCCGGCAAAGGCATCGTTGAGGAGAAAGACTTGCGAGATGCCCTTGAGCCAGTAGGTGACGAAGTGTAAGACCAGATGATACCACGCCCCATTGCCATCGTTTACCAAACAAGCGATGAGGTTCTGCGTTTCGGCAGTGGAACCGGAGAGAGAACTGAAAAGATACATCGGTTCAAGAGACACCAACATGCGGGCAGCAAGGAGTACCAACCAGGTGGTGAGCACAAAGGGGAAAGTAAAGGAGTTGATCTTAAGCGGTGCGGCAATGCGATTCAGTGCCACTCGTATCCAAGTGGTGCAGGCGGATGCAAAGAGGAGCACCATCCACATTGCCAAGGTGTTGCCCAGAAAGGTGGGAAGAGCACAGCCCACGAGTATGCCGTTGAACCCCCAGAGTCCCGCCTCACCATCGCCGGCGGGAAGTCCCACAAGATAACCGGCGAGAGTGGAAACAATCAGTCCCACCACAGCCCCGTAGGCCACCACCATCGTTCCCTGTGCATAGGCACCCCAAAAGATGGCAAAGAGAAAGAGAATACCACAGAGCACATTGCCCTGAAACATCACTTGCGCGGCTCCGCGCATCAATAGTCGAATGTATTCCACCGAACGAAACGTCTGTTCGGCGGAAGAATTGCTTTTTATTGGATTCATTTCTTTCGGTTTAAATGGTTCATTCAAATTTCTTATTTGTATAAACGACTACAATAGAGCAATCCACAGTGTAGGGACGTTTCGTGGAACCATGCGGCGCTTCGCGAGTGCTCACTATCTCCACGGAAACTCCGGCGGAAGAGGGACACCTTTTACCGTCTGTCGCACCAACGAACAGAACGCTCGCACCTCCTCCTGCACCCACGCCGTCCGCTCTCCCATCACGCGAAGCAGCAAACCACTCCGTCCCGGCAGTTGCGTCAGCGCCGTAACCCCGTACACCGTCTTTCTCACCTCGTACCTCGCGTGAATGCTATCCGCCACCTCCGTGGGAGTCATCACAATAGCACTGCCAAACACCTCGTAACGCTCCATCCTCCCCGGCAGTTGCACACGTCGTTTAGACGGCTCCACCACCATACGTTCCCGGAACACCGTACGTCCGCGATGCCTTCCCTCCGTCATCAGCGACAGGATATCGTAGCTGAAGTGCTCTCCCACATCCGTCAACGCCGAGAAAGGAGTGTAGAAACGACGCCCCGAAGTGTATATCTCCGAACAGAAAAGCGTAGCCGACGGATGCACATCGAGATACGTTTCCGAACAAAAACGACTGTGACGACAGGGAATCACCGGTTGCGGCAAATACTCCAAATACGCATCCTCCTCCAACTGAATGTGTTGCAAGAGCGATGAGTGGTTGTAGCGCATCTCCGCCAACTTGGTGGCAGCTCCCGTGGAAAGATGTGCCATCGACCCACGTCCCAGAACGATGTGCTGCTCGTAACGGTCACCGTCCACATTGGGACCCCCCGAAGAGAGGATGTAGACACAAGGCATCTCCGGAAGATAAGCATCGAAGTAGAGCGCCTGTTGTACAATGAGCGGTGCCCTGCGCTCCAGATAGCGCAGCACACTCCTTCCCCCCGGTGCCCGTTCGAACACCATCCGCAGGAAACCCTCCTTCCCCGGCATCCCCACCGCCATGGCGCGAGGATGCTCGGAATAGGGCGCAAAGTAGCGGTCGGGAGAGATTCTATCCTTGGAAATCATGCTCAAAAAGTGCTTCTTGATAAATGAGTCTCACCAATTCCTCGATTCCCTCACCCGTCATACAATTGGTAAAAATGAAGGGTTTACCCGGGCGCATGGCCAGGGAATCCCTACGCATCACCTCCAAATCGGCGTGTACCCAGGGAGCCAGATCTATCTTGTTGATGACCAAAATATCGGAGTGCGAAATACCCGGACCGTCCTTGCGAGGAATCTTATCACCCGCCGCCACATCGATTACGTAAATGAAGAAGTCCACCAACGCCGGACTAAAGGTAAGTGTCAGATTGTCGCCGCCCGATTCAATCAAGACGATATCGGTGTCGGGAAACCGTTCCTCCATCTCCTCCACCGCCGCAATGTTCATGGAAGGATCCTCGCGTACCGCCGTGTGCGGACAGGCTCCGGTCTCTACACCCAGTATACGCTCCTCCATCAAAATACCCTTGAGTGTGCGGCGTACATGCTTGGCGTCCTCGGTGGTGACGATATCGTTGGTGATGACCAATACCTTTAAGTTTTTCTCCAACAATCGGGGTACAATGGCCTCAATAATAGCTGTCTTACCGGACCCCACGGGACCACCTATTCCTATTCTACAAGTTGTTTTCATACATTTCTTTCGGGGTTAATTCATAAACATTCTTGTACCGCCATGCTCGTGCTGCGAAGCAAAGAAATCGGTCTGCGGAGCAAACGATTGCATCTCTCGGAGTGAGCATTTCTGTATCTCTTGGTAAAGATCCACCACCGAAGAGGAGAGCGAAAAGAGGATGTTCTGCGTATCGAGATGCGAGATACGCATGCAGCGGAGAGCTGCGTTCAGAAGGGTATTGATGATGCCATACTGCTGAGACACAAAGAGATGACACTCCGTCAATCCCAATTCGGCAAACAGCAATGCCTGCACCACGGGATAGGTCTCCACGTCTGAGAAATCCTTCTTGATAAGGTGAGCGGACAATTCCCTCAACTTACCACCCATACGGAGCTGCATACGTCGCATCTCCTCATTCATCTTACACTGTTTCACAGCATTATCCGCGTCCATCACTCCCGCATCGTTGTGCTGTTTCCGACAGCGATAAGCGTGCAATGAAGCGATGCCGTCCGTGTAGGCCGACTGCCCCATCTGTGTGATGATGTACTGCCGCAGACTCTCCGGCGAGGTCACCACCTGCTCGCCCACCGCCGCCTCCAGTCCGCAAGAGAAGGCAAAACTGCCCACCGGAAAGGCGGAGTCGGAACACTGCAAGGTGTTGAAAAGATGAATCATACGCGTACGAACACTCATCTCCGGAGAAGAGTCTACGGAGGTTTTGGGAGCATTCTCGTGCGTATGCAGCACATCGAGTGTACCACCAAAAAGCCGCCGTACCTCGTGGGGTGCCAGGTAGGGAATCACCTCCACACCCGAACGGAAATGATAGTCTGCCCCCTCTATATGATGTGTATTCAGCACACTGAGCATCACCGTTTTATCTACCGTGAGAGGAACAAATACCCGTTCTCCCTTCACCACCGCCGGCCAATGTTGGTTGCCGATGGCATGTCCCAACTCAAAGGCGGCACGCAATCGTTCCTCGCCCCCGGCAGAGCCGTTAAAGGCTATCTCCAACACCTCGTTTAGGTGAACGCGCAACAGCAACATCCATCCACCCTCCGGACAATAATCCAACACATCGCCATCGGTCAGTCTCACCCTCCTATCCACAGAGATGGGCACCACCGTACCGAGGTCATCGTGCGCCAGGAGACGCGTCTTCTGCGCCATCCATCCGTCCAGATGAACGGTGCGCACCTTGACATGGTGCGACCGTTCCCTCCATTCGGAATCCTGCCAGATATTTCCTAATATCTGCTTATATATCTTCATATTATATCTTGTCTAGCTAAACCAATAAAGTTGAGAAAGCGCAAACTCCTTAGCCGGTGGCACCGTGGCATGCACGCCGTTGACCTTCACCTCGAAGGTTTCCGGATTCACCTCGATGTGTGGCATACCACCGTTGCGCACCATGTGACACTTGGTGAGTTGACGCGTACGCTGCACCGGATAAATATGCTTGCGCAAGTGGTATTTACACCGCACATCGTTCTCGTATGCCGCACGCGACACAAAAGTAAAGCACGACTTCGGCAGAGCCTTGCCAAACGCTCCGAACATGGGACGATAGAAACCCGGTTGCGGATTCGGAAGCGATGCATTCGGGTCGCCCATATTCGCCCAGTTGATCATACCCCCCTTTATCACCATCTTCGGTTTAGTGCCAAAGAACTCCGGTTCCCACAGCACCAGGTCGGCACATTTTCCCGGTTCCACACTCCCCAGAAGATCCGATACGCCATAAGTGATGGCCGGGTTTATCGTAATCTTTGCCAAATAACGCAACACACGGAAGTTGTCGTTTTCCGGAGCATCCTCCGGGAGTTTTCCGCGCACATCTTTCATGTAGGACGCCATCTGGAAGCTTCGCATAAAGGACTCCCCCACACGTCCCATCGCCTGCGAGTCGGAGGACACCATGGAGATAACGCCCATATCGTGTAGCACATTCTCCGCCGCCTGCGTCTCGGGGCGCACTCGACTCTCTGCAAACGACACATCGGAAGGGATACCCGGATTTAGATTGTGGCACACCATAATCATGTCGAACAACTCCGCCTGCGAATTGATACCGAAAGGTAAGGTGGGATTGGTGGACGATGGCAACACATGGGGCATGCTCGCCACGCGCAACAGGTCGGGAGCATGTCCTCCGCCGGCACCCTCGGTGTGGTAGGTATGGATGGTGCGACCGTCTATGGCTGAGAGTGTGTCCTCCACATAGCCCGCCTCATTGAGTGTATCGGAGTGAAGTGCCACTTGCACATCGTAACGGTCTGCCACCGTGAGCGCCGTACGCAGTGCTTGGGGGGTGGAACCCCAATCCTCGTGTACCTTCAGACCACATGCCCCCGCCTCTATCTGTTCCTCCAGAGGAACACATGCCGAGCAGTTTCCTTTTCCCAGAAAACCATAGTTTACAGGCAGTGATTCAACCGATTGCATCATGCGTTTCATATTCCAGATACCCGAGGTTATGGTGGTTCCGTTGCTACCGTCCGTGGGACCTATGCCGCCGCCAAAGAGCGTGGTGATACCGTTGCTCAAGGCATGATAGGCTTGTTGCGGAGATATGTAATGTACATGTCCGTCAATACCTGCCGCCGTCAGTATGAGATGTTCTCCGGAGATGGCATCGGTTGCCGCTCCTGTCACCAATTTGGGTGAAACGCCATCCATCGTATTGGGATTTCCCGCCTTACCTATGCCGGCGATGCGACCGTGTTTTATACCGACGTCTGCTTTTACGACACCTAGGATGGGGTCAAGAATGGTGACGTTGGTTATCACTAAATCGAGCGCTCCTTCCTTGGAACTCATGGTGTTGGCGAGTCCCATACCGTCGCGCAGGGTTTTGCCTCCGCCGTACACCACTTCGTCTCCGTACACGCGCAGATCCTTCTCAATCTCAACGAAAAGGGATGTATTTCCCAATCGGATTTTGTCTCCTACGGTTGGTCCGTAGAGGTTGTTATACTGTTCTCTTGATATTTTACTCATGGGATGGGTTCTTTTTATTTTTTATTTACGGCACACGCACAAGGGGGTGGACA
>CAYSOK010000001.1:14515-36579 GCA_964432645.1 uncultured Bacteroidaceae bacterium
TTGCATTCCGGTTCACAGTTGCATTCCGGTTCACAGTTGCAGGATGTTGGGGCTGTACACTTGAACCCCATCTTCTTGACACGTCGGAAGGCACGCTGTTGCACCGGCAGATAGTTGGGTGCATCCTCCACTCCCGCGTAACCGGAGACCAGTCCGTTGAACCCGATGATGCGACATTTTCCGCCGAAGGGGATAAGAGAAACCTCCTTTTCATCGCCCGGTTCAAAGCGAATGGCGGTAGTAGCGGGTATATCCAGATGCCTGCCAAAAGCTTGTACACGATTGAATTCCAAGTATCTATTGGCTTCGAAGAAGTGATAGTGCGACCCCACTTGAATGGGACGGTCCCCCGTGTTGCGCACTGTCAGCGTGATGCTCTGTTTGGTCGCATTGAGAGCCACATCGCCCTCAGCCAACAGCACACCACCCACCGGGGGCATGGTTTTGCTATTTTCCATTTCAAAAAAAATTAGATTGATTGGTTACGAATAAATTCTTTCTCTATCGGATGGGAGAATGTATGCTCACCAGTCTTGAACCATCGGTGAAGACCGGTTCTATCTGGATGAGTTTCACCATCTCCGCCACGCCCTCCATCACCTGACTACGGTTCAGCACACCGGCTGCCTCCGCCATCACCGTCTCCACGGTTTTGCCCTCGCGAGCGCCTTCCAGGGCAATCATACTGATGTATGCCACGGCTTCCGGATGGTTCAGTTTCAGTCCTTTGGCCAGTCTGCGCTCTGCTATGATTCCCATAGAGAGCAACATCAGTTTATCCATTTCTTTAGGTGTTAAATGCATATTACCTCCAATTTTTAGGGTTAGTACATAGAGGTAAACAATAAAACACCCGATTGGTTCAACCGCCTACTACATAGCGGAACACCACATATAGGAGTCTTGCTTGCAGATACACCACGAGCAAGGGGGCAAAACGTATGATTCCTTGGGTCAGGAGTTGCATGACTCGGGCCAATGTTGTCACTCTACCACAGAGGATGCCGTACAGGAGGGACTGAATCAGGAGGGATAGTATTAAGACATAAGGTAAGGAATTCACAAACGGGGAACCGTGCCACAGACTCCCCGACACGCTCAATAATAGGGAGTGAGGTGTAAACGACAGGAGTATATAAGGCAATAGGAAGAGCACCCAGAAGAAGATGCTCCACTTAAACGCCAGGCGCTGACGATAGCTCGGATGCTCGGATGCTCCGTGGCAGTAGTATCGAAGGATGCTCCAAAGACCGCTGTCGTCTATCCCCCCAACGGCACTCAGAAGCATCACCAACAGAGCCGTAGCACTCGTTGCCCACACCTGTGGAAACGTGACAAAAAGCCAACGAATGCCCTCCGGCTGCAGAATACCCCTCACGGAGTATCCCCATGCCGAAAGAATCCAGGAGCCTACCACCAAGAGGAGGGTGAGCAGGAACAGAATCAGAGAGAGCCATCCACACCACTTATTCATCGTCGGGCTCCAAGTTATTGAGGTCTATAATATTGAGTTGCAGAGCACGAACCACCAGACGTGTAGCATTCACACCCGAGCGTTCGCCTCCCGGAAAAAGACGGGATACCAGGTCGTTCTGGCGTTTCTCCAAACTCTTCACGCCAAAGGGCATACCCTTGAGCGATGCAATCATCTCCTTGGTGTAGCCCAGGGCTAAATGACGCAACATGCGTTCGTCGTATTCGTCTATGTCGTAATTGATGGCGGCATCGCGCTTGAAGGATTCCGTACGCACGTCTTGCTTGAAGCGCTCCGTAATCTTCTCCAGGATGGGTTGGTTGAACACATTCTCGCGTCCCTCCATCACCGCTACGACATCGGCGCGTGTGAGCAACTCTCCACTCTTCAGTATCACACCGTTAGCACCTGCATCGAGCGCATCCACCCATATCTTTTCGTTCAACAATTCTCCCGTAAAAATAAGGATGCGAAGCGTGGGAAACTGTGCACGTGTCTTACGACAGATGTCCACACCAACCGCCGTAGAACCGCCCAATCCCAGATCGAGAAGCAGGAGTTGCGGCACCACGCCGGAGTCCAACAACTTATAAAATTCTGCCTCCGTAGAAGCCGTACCTATAACATTTGCCTCCGGTATGTCGGTTCGCAAGATCTCCAATGTTCCTTTTAATTCCAAACGAACATCTTCTACCACTATTACATCAAACTTTTGCATATTTATCTTCAACTAAAGTAAACCAAATATCGTATCCGCCCGCGTCACGTGCTTCTGCTACGATGCGGCATCCCCGGAAATCGAAGTAGTCGTCGTGCATACGGACGATTTGTCTCATTATTAAATAAGGTATATGTTCCTCGGCAGGGTAAAAGAGTTTGTCTAGTTCCTCTTGTTGCCAACTGCCCTCGGGGGTACCTATTGCTATCTTTACGGTGTCGGCATAGCGGGACACACGCAACGTGAGTTGTTCTCTACACTGCGCATGAATCGTTTCCACACAGAGGCGCAGAAGATATGCCACACAAGAGTTGTCTCCCAGACAGGACATCTCCTGCTCCGGCAGTTCCACCTGTAACCGAACATCTACCTTGTGCTTACGATTGCAACTCTTGCAAACGCGCTGTACCTCCTGCCCTATCCACGAGGAGGTGAGCGACACGGGACGAAGGAGAGCGTACTCCATCTGACGATGCGCACGGGTACAGAGGATGTTGAACACGCGGCGATAGAAATCTACCGTCTCGAACAACGATTGCCAATCCTCCTGCGTACGGGGGGTATCGCGCTTCTGCAACATGCGTTTGACGAGTGCCGGATAGTACATGGTCTCGTGCTTGATGGAGGATAGACAATTATCGAGAATCATGTTCTCGGTATAGAGTCGATACTCTTCGTAGGTGAGTTGCCACACCGTATTTTGCAGAGTGTCAATATCTTCCTCATCTGTACGATGGTGCTGTAGGGCGTGATATAACAGATGAGAGAGTAGCTCCAGAGTGTTCTTGCGAAGTACCGTCTGCAGTGTCTCCGAGGGTTGCTTTTCGAAACGGAAAGCCATGCTGCCCACACAGGTATCAAAGGCGATGAGGGGGAAACAACAGAGTTCTCCGAAACGATACTCTCGTTCCTCTTCCACACTTACCGCCAGACTGTGTTCAATGGTTTCATCGATGTCGATACCGGAGGTAAGGAGAAGTCTCTGACGTGTCTCGGTGGAGGGCAGATAGAGAGCCATGCCTCGGATGTCGCTCAGTCCGGAATAGGCTTCCAAGATACCGGTGAGGAGGAGTTCAAGTTCCTTCTGTTGCGATGCAAGGTCGAGGATGCGATGGTTTATATCCATCATGCGTGCCATCTCGAAACGGTATAGCATGCGACCGTGTACCAAACAGAAATAGTAGGCTATGGGGATAACTATCAGTATGAGTATCATAAGGATACACCATACGTGTATGTTGTGATTGGAACCGTCCAGGCGTTCGCAGGTGTCATCCAACTTGCGGTCTTGCGAGAGCAGATGATAGAGGTCCTGGTAGACTTCGTTGTTGTAAGCGTAGAGAGACAAATTCTGCAAGGCGAGGGCTGCCACTGCCACCTCGTTGCGAATGGAGAGCAACGGTGTGTAGTCCAAAGGGTATCCACGGCGCACACCTTCGCATTCGGGAGCTGTTTCGTGGTCGAGGCCTTGCAATACCAACCGCTCGGAATCGGTGAGCGGTCGTCCCAATTCTTGTTCGGTGTATCGGTTGTATAGTTGCAGGGTGCTGTCGGCAAAGAGTACGGTTTGTTCGTAGGTGCCGCGAATATTGCTGTAATAACAAGAATCCGTGAGTTGCTCAATCTGTTGTTTCAGAGTGGTCTCGGCTGCCTTTGCAGGCAAAAGGCTACTCAGCAGCAGGGCGCACACCCACAGTAACACTCGCGGAAGGCGAAAGTAGAAGCGACTGCCTTTGCCGGGTTCACTCTCCACGCCAAAAGAACAGACGGAGAAGATGGAACCGCTCTTTAAGTATTTATGAATGATTCCTTTGCAGTTCATAATGCCGAACCCATACCCCTTCTTACTCTTGTCCACGGTACCCTGCCCCACGGTGGAGGAGTCGTAGACTTTTTCGTTCATGAGTTTCTCCACGTCCTCGGGAGAGATACCCACACCGGTATCGGACACCGATACCTCCACATAACGGTCGTTAGCCTCGGTGACAGCTACGGTGACCGTACCTCCGGGAGGCGTAAACTTATGGGCGTTTTCGCTGAGTGTATTGAGCATAAAGAAGGTCAGTGCACTGTCCGCCTTCACCCGCACATCGGTGGGTTGTACCGTGAGCGTAAGGTGGTCTGCTTCAAATCGTTCCGATGCACGTGACAGGTCGCTGAAGATGTTTTGCAACGGAAAGGTCTCCAAGCGCAGAGCCACCTCACCGCGTTGCATTTTAATCCAGTTGCCAAGTATCTCGTTGTAGTTGTATATGCAGTCCGCCAATTCTCCGGCATAGTCAGCCATAGAGGCTGTGGCATCGGTTGGAGTATCGCTGCTGCGCAGTCTGTCTACGGTGTAACAGAGTCGTTCGATATTGGGCATCATCACCTCGAGCACGCCCACTTGCGAACGTTTTTCTATATTTTTTTCTTGCGATGCACCCTTCTTGTTGTTGAGTACAGCCAACTGTTCTTCGAGTTCCGTGCGTCGGTCTTCCAGTTGTTCCTGTGTGGCATGTCTACTCTGCGCCCACTGCTCATAGGGTGCCACCAGAGGAACAATGATGTCTTCCGGTCGTTCCGGTTGTTCTCCTGAGAGCAGGGCGTGGCAGTAACGAGAGGTGTTCTCCATGCGCAGGGCAGCCCGCTGATTGCGATGATTCCAGATGCGATGAAACATGTAGAGAGATGCGGTCAGCAGGAGTATGAGCAGGAAGAGTCCTAGCAACATGTAGAGGTTTAATTGATGTATCTGTTGTAGTTGCGCGTAGCGACTCTCCGTCTCCTTGTCCTGGCGCGAGAGGTCCAGGATGTCAAGGTAGAGGTTGCGGTTGTAATCGCTCTGCTGTTTATCGCCCAGAGCGGCATACGCCACACTCAACTCCTCACGTATGTCGGCGAGGAGCGGCAAGGGAGCGGCAAGGGTGTCGGCAAGGCAAACCTCATCGAGAAGGTCGAGGGCATCGGTTAGATAGTCGATGGCGATAACGGGGGCATTGTTACGGGTGTAGAGGTGCGCCACGTAACACATACTCTCGGCTCGCAGATAGGGATTATCCATCTGCTCAAAGAGTTGGCAGGCTTGTTCGGCATTGAGGAGTGCTGTGAGCGTATCGCACTCGGTGATGGCATAACGGGCTTCGTGCATGAGCAGTTCGCCTTCCAGTTGCCAACGATTGTGGGTGCGACACCAGGGAATATAATCGCGCAAAGAGAGCGAATCGGATGATGTAATGAGCGTGGAACGGATGCGGAGCGTGGTGTCGGGACAGAGCACTTCCAAAGAACGGAGTGAGGAGAGTTCCGTACCGGCACGTTCCATCATGTGTACGTTGCTATAATATAAATAGGAATAGAGATGGAAGACGAGTTGCAAGGAGTCGTAGCGTTGCAACTGTTCTTCGGAGAGCGTGGCACGTTCTTCGCGAATCATCTGTATGCGCATCTGAGCACTGTTGCGACGACGACAAAAATCTTCGTTGGCTGCAGTGGTGATGTAGACTCGCATGGCGAGCAGATCGGATTGTAGCAGATAAAACTGATTGTCGGTACACTCGGAGATGCTATCGACGAGAGCCAACGAGACACTGCAGTGCCCCTGTTCGTAGGCTTGAGTGGCTCGTGCGAGTTGCTCGTCTACCTTCGAATCGCTGTTCCCGCCACATCCGTACATAAGGATGAGCAGGAGTGCGCATAGGCTCCACATTTTCATATTTCTTTAATTCTCTTTTTGATAGTAGTAATACCACCAGTAGGTGTCACCATAAGCCTCGCGGGTGAGGTTGTAACGACGACGGGCGGTGTGGAGGGTGTCCTCCATAATGTGCATACTGACAAGTTTTTGCTGCAGTTCTTCGTCTTCGTACTCCACGGTGGGGTTCTCTGCCAACTGATTGTAGAGCACGAGTGCTTCCTTGTAGTGGCGCGGCAGGGAGTCGTTTATGGCGTAGTAACGGGGAAGTATCTCGGCAAAGTTTTCCAACTTGCGGTCCAGGAGTGATGCACAGAGGGCATAGTCGGCGGCGCGCCGATTGGTGTTTAGTGAGTCTAGGGCAACGAGTTTCTCCACAAACCCTTTGACATGGAATCCCCTACCCGATGGCAGGGCGCCGAGGCTCACATAGATGGGTTTGATGTCGAAGAACATGACGGCGGTGTCGCTCCACTGCGGCAGGAGTGCTCGACTTCCGTAGCATTGGGGGTAGTCAAAGAGTTCATCGCCCATGCGCCGGGTGCGGTTGAGTGCAAAGGCGCGCATGGCGGTCAACTCGTGTCCGGTGACGGAGGAACGACGACCTATCCGAAGGGCTTCGTCCCAACGGTGGTTGAGGAGCAGGCGCTCCACACGAGAGTTGTAGTGGAAGAGTTCATCGGTGTTGGCTTGGGACATAAAGAATCCCAGGAAGACCAACATGATGATGAGGTTGGAACCGAGCATACCGTAAAGATGTAACGGTCTGTTACTATGCAACATGCGCACACCCCAACTACAGAAGAGTGCTACGGGGAGCGACAACAACATCATGCCTAGAGCGTGTCTACTGAAGACAAATCCCTCGAAGATGCCTTGATTGAAATGGGTCACCATGAGCAACAAGAGCAGTGAGGGAAAATACGAAAGGGCATAGAAACTGCTCCGAAAATGCAGGAGCCGCTGTATCACCACCTGAACCACCGCAAAGACGACGGTGAGAATGATGGCTCCCCAGAGAGGGGAATAAGAGGTTTTTCCGTGCGACAGAACATACTGTGCTGTTGTCAGTATATCGCACTGAAACTTATAGAGATAGCAAAAACAAAATGCCACAAAAAGAGAACCGCAAAGTATGCGATTTATGTTTGCGGCCATCTTTCTGTGTGACATTGATTTACTCATTATTCTTTAACTTTTTTCAAAACCACGGCACTGCGGGCGGGCAGATAGAGCTGCAACCATCCCTTGCCGTCTTTCTTCAAGAGTGGATCGAAATTGGTGAAATGACGTATGCTGTCATCGTTCAAATTGTTGCCTCCAAAGGCGGATGCATCGGTATTGAGGACGATGTCGTAAGCGCCCTCGGGTACCATAAATCCGTAGTCGGTGTAGGAACGGTTGGGACTGAAGTTGAATACGAACACGAGGTCATCGCGCTTGTAGGCAAGTATCTGGTCTCCATCGTTGTGCCATATCTCTTGTACGGGGGTCTTCTGTATCTTCTTGACGCTCTTGAGTACCTCGAGCATGGCTTTATCGAAGTCACCTAAGTAGTGGAAACAGAGATCTTTGTTGTCTACCAGATTCCACTGACGACGGGCGTATTTATAGCTCCATCCGTTGCCTTCGCGGGGGAAATCAATCCATTCGGGATGACCGAACTCGTTGCCCATGAAGTTGAGGTATCCGCCATTGATGGTGGAAGCGGTGAGTAGACGTATCATCTTGTGATAGGCTATGCCGCGGTGTACCATCTCGTTTTCGTCGCCCTTCTTGAAGTGCCAATACATGTCGGCATCTATCAGTCGGAAGATGATGGTCTTATCGCCTACGAGGGCTTGGTCGTGGCTTTCGCAATAAGAGATGGTCTTCTCATCGACACGACGGTTGGTTACTTCCCAGAATACGGAGGATGGTTTCCAGTTTTCGTCCGACTGCTCCTTTATCAGCTTAATCCAATAATCGGGGATGTTCATGGCCATGCGGTAGTCAAATCCGTAGCCTCCGTTCTTGAACGATGTGGCGAGACCGGGCATACCGGATACCTCTTCGGCAATGGTGATGGCCGAGGGTTTCACTTCGTGTATCAGCACGTTGGCGAGGGTGAGGTAGCAGATGGCATTGTCGTCTTCACCGCCATTGAAGTAGTCGCCGTAGCCGCCGAAGGCTTGTCCCAGTCCGTGGCTGTAGTAGAGCATGGAGGTGACGCCGTCAAAGCGGAATCCGTCGAAATGGTACTCGTCCAACCAGAACTTACAGTTGGAGAGCAGGAAGTGGAGTACGTTGTTCTTACCGTAGTCGAAGCAAAGACTGTCCCAAGCCGGATGCTCGTGGCGGTCGCCGGGATAGAAGTATTGATTGGGGTCGCCTGCCAGGTTGCCCAGTCCTTCCACTTCGTTCTTTACAGCGTGGGAATGAACGATATCCATAATCACAGCGATACCCATGCCGTGTGCGGCATCGATGAGTTCCTTCAGTTCTTCCGGTGTACCGAAACGACTGGAAGCTGCGAAGAAACTGGATACGTGGTATCCGAAACTACCGTAGTAGGGATGCTCTTGAATGGCCATAATCTGGATGCAATTGTATCCGTCGGCAGCTACACGAGGCAGCACATTCTCGCGGAATTCGCGATAGCTTCCTACCTTCTCGGCGTCTTGTCCCATACCCACGTGGCACTCGTAGATGAGCAACGGGTCGGTGGTGGGTTTGAAAGTTTTCTTCTTAAACTCATAGGGGTTCTCGGGGTCCCAGACTTGTGCACTGAAGATTTTGGTATTTTCATCTTGCACCACACGTCGGCACCATGCCGGGATGCGCTCGCCTTCGCCGCCTTCCCAATGCACCTTCATTTTGTAGAGTTCGCCGTGTCGGAGGGCGTTTTTGCGCAATTTGAGTTCCCAATTGCCGCTGTTTTTAACGGGTTTCAGTTTGTACTGCGGGAGTTCCTTCCAATCGCTGAATTCACCAATCAGGTAGATTTCCGTAGCATTGGGAGCCCACTCGCGGAAGACCCATCCGGTAGCTGTTCTGTGCAGTCCGAAATAGAGATACCCGGATGCAAAATCACTCAGCGTCATCTTACCGCCGTTGGTAAGTTCGTTTATCTTATCCAGCGCATGCTGATGACGCCCGTTGATAGCCTCTTCAAAAGGTTCCAACCACACGTCGTTCTTTACGAGAGCGAGACGTGCTTTCTTCTTTTCAACTTTCTTCTTTGTTGCCATATTATTTTAAGGTTAGCAAAATTATTGCTTTATGCTCTTACTTTAAAAATCAACTTACGTACCGGTTTCTCGGCGATACAGGGGGCGTGGAGGTCTTGTGGAAAGAAGATGGCAAACATGCCTTTCTTGAGGGCCACGTAGCTCTCTGCTGCTCCGGGATAGAAGGTGATGTCCTTCTCGGCGTTGTATGTCTCCTCGGGGAGTGCGGTGCGTGGGGTATATCCGTACACTTCTTCGCCCAGGGGTATCTGGATATCAATCATACGATTATGACTCTCCAAACGGGCTTGTTCGCGGGTCTTGGGGTTGGCATCCGTTACATTGACGAACAGGTCGCCTTCCTGCAAGATGTACTTGCCGGGTTCAAGGGTCTCGGGGTTGTGCTCCTTGAGGAACGCAACCACTTGGGGGAAAAGTACGTTCACAGCCGCGTACTTCTCCAGGTTTTCAAGTGTGTCAATTATCATACTTATCTCTTGCTTATTTCTCTACTGTTCCGTTTTTATAATTTCCTTTTTCGAGCACGGCGCCGTTCTTGTCTTTGAGTACGTAAGGACCGTTCTTGACATCGTTTTGGTAGTAGCCTTCGAAGCGTTTACCATCTTTTTCTATCATGATGCCCTTGCCGTTCTTCATACCGTCGCGGAAGACGCCTTTGAACTTGCTGCCGTCTGCCAAGCGGAGGATGCCTTCGCCCTCCATCTTGCCGTTGCGCCAACCGCCTTCGTAGGTGTCACCGGTGTGCCAGGTGTAAATGCCGTTGCCGTTGCGCTCATTCTTTTTCCAATAGCCGTCGTACACGGCGCCGTTGGCAAAGGAGAATACGCCCTTACCGTCGCGCTCCCCTTCCTGGAAATGACCTACATACTTGTCGCCGTTGGCAAAGGTGAAGATGCCTTGACCGGTGCGCTCACCGTTGACGTAGTCGCCTTCGTATTTATCGCCGTTGTGGAAGGCATAGATTCCCTTTCCGTGCTGTACATCGTTGAGCCAGTCGCCTTTATAGGTATCGCCGTCGGAATAGTAATAGTTGCCTTTTCCACTGCGTTCGTTGTTCACCCAATAGCCGTCGTAGCGACTGCCATCGTGCCAATCGAAAACTCCACGACCGTTCTTTTGGTTGTTCTTCCACTCGCCTTTGTAATAGGCACCGTTACTATAAGTGTACATGCCTTGACCGCTGCGCTTGTCTTCGTACCACTGACCTTCGTACTTGTCGCCGTTGTAGTAGTACATCACACCGTTACCTTGCTGGAAATCTTTGTACCAAAGACCTACATATTTATTTCCGTTCTTAAAGATAAAGGTTCCGAAACCGTGTTGCTGGTCGGCAAACCATTCTCCATCGTAGTTCTCGCCATCGGTGAAACGGTACACGCCGTGTCCTTGGCGCTTACCCTTCACGTATTCGCCTTCGTAGGTGTCTCCGTTTTTAAAGACGGTTTTTCCTTTTCCGTGCGGTTTTCCACTCACCACGACACCGGTGTACACGCTGCCATCCTTGAGATTGAGCGTCATGGTTTCCTGTGCATATATTGATGTGGCGAAGAGTGAAAATACAATCACACCTTTCCATATTTTATTCATAGCAGTTTTCTTCTTTCTATAATTATAACGTCCAAAGATACTCTAAAATTGGGATTCTCCCAAATAGATTAGAGAACTTTATTACATTTAGGCTTCTTTTCCGCCGTTTTTAGAACATTTTTGCAGGAAGGCCTCGGCTTTCTGCAAGTCTTCGGGGGTATCTATACCTATGGTCTCCACTTGGCTCTCCGCCACTTTTATCACGTAGCCATTCTCTATCCAGCGGAGTTGTTCGAGGGATTCGGCTATCTCCAGAGAGGACTGTGGCAAACGGGTGATGTCGCGGAGGACGTCGGTCTTGTAGGCGTAGAGTCCTATATGCTTGTAATAGGTGTGATTGGGGAGCCATTCCTGCTTGTCGCGATTGCGCATGTAGGGGATGATGCTGCGGGAGAAGTAGATGGCTTGTTGACGCAGATTGACGACCACCTTGGGAGAATTGACGTTCTCCAGAGCTGCGAATCCGTCTTCGGGACGGAAGGGCTTTACGAGGGTGGCTATCTGCGTATCGGGGTCGTCGAAGCAGTGCTTCACGGCTTCCAACTGACTGTGCTGTATGAAGGGTTCGTCTCCTTGTATATTAACCACCACATCGTAGTCGCCGCTTACCTTCATGGCGGCTTCGTAGCAACGGTCGGTGCCGCTCTTATGGTCGGTGCGGGTCATCACCACATCGCCGCCAAAGGCTTTAACGGCACTTTCTATTCGTTCATCGTCGGTAGCGACTACGGCGCGGTCGAAGACGCCTTTTACCTGTTCGTAGACACGCTGTATCACCGTCTTTCCTCCCAATATGGCGAGAGGTTTCCCGGGAAAGCGGGTGGAGGCATAGCGTGCCGGTATGATTCCTAAAAATTTCATTCTTACTGTTAGTCTTTTGTTGTTTTCTATCTATTTATTCTACCGATTCTACAATCTCTTCCGTTTCTCCGTCGTAGGAACTGTCGTCTTTGCTGCTGTCGTAGGGACCGCAGGGGTTGAATCCGGAGGGGATATCAAAAGTATCATCGGGGGAGATGCCTAACTTTGCGTTGGCATATACTTTTTTCATAAAGAGAGCAAATACGGGGAGGGCCATAGAGGCTCCTTGTCCGTAGGTCATGGTGTCGAAGTGGATGTCGCGGTCTTCGCCACCTACCCAGCATCCTACCACGAGTTTGGGGAGTACGCCCATGAACCATCCGTCGGAGTTACGGTTGGTGGTTCCGGTCTTACCGCCCATCTGTGCGGTTATTTTGTAGCGATTACGTATGCGCACGCCCGTACCATGATTGATAACGCCTTGCAGAAGGTCGAGCATGCAGTAGGAGCTCTCGGCGGTGAGCACTTCGCTCTGGGGAGCGGTGAAGCGTGCCACCACATTGCCTTCGCTGTCCTCTATACGGGTGACGAGGAGCGGTGAGGTACGGAAGCCTTTATTGACAAAAGCTGTGTAGGCGCTCACCATCTCGCCCACGGAGATGTCGCAGGAGCCGAGACAGAGGGAGAGGGATGGGTGTATGCTTTGATCCTTGATGCCGTACTGACGGAGCAGACGGACAAAGGCGTAGGGGTTCAGCATGTTGATGAGGTAGGCGGATACCCAGTTGTTGGATTGGGCGAGTCCCCAGCGGAGGGAGACCATTTCGCCATAGCGTGCTCTGCTGCCGTTGCGGGGGGTCCAGGTGTTGTTGCCTACTTGGTAGGTGGTTTGCACGTTGGGGACTTCATCGCAGGGGGTCATGCCGTTTTGCATGGCCAGGGAGTAGAGGAAGGGTTTTATGGTGGAACCCACTTGTCGCTTTCCTACCATAGCCATATCGTACTGGAAATGTGCATAGTTTGGACCGCCGACATAGGCTTTTACTTCTCCGGTCACAGGGTCCATGGCGAGGAATCCGGCACGCAGGAATTGTTTGTAATAGCGTATGGAATCCATGGGGGTCATGATGGTGTCTATTTCGCCGTGATAGCTGAAGACGGTCATGTCTACCGGTGTGTTGAAGTTTTGCTTTATGGCTTCGTCGTCGAAACCGTTTTCTTTAAGGGCACGGTAACGGTCGGATTGTTTCATGCTTTTTTCCAGGATGGTGCGTATCTGCTTTTCGCTCAGTGCTGAGGAATAGGGGCGATTGCGCTTGCCTCGTTTTTCGCGATTGAAGGCGGGTTGCAGATATCCGGCAACATGCTCTGCTACAGCGGCTTCGGCATAGCGTTGCATATCGGAGTTGAGGGTGGTGTACACGCGCAGTCCATCGGTGTAGATGTTGTAGCATTCGCCGTTGGACTTGCGGTTTTTATTGCACCATCCGTAGAGGGGGTCGTTCTCCCAGGCGAGGGAGTCTTCGTAATATTTTTGCATCTGCCAAGACATATAGTCGGTCTTGACGGGGCGTTGTGCCATCATGATGGTGCGCAGATATTCGCGCATGTAGGGGGCTACCCCTTCTTTGTGATCGGATTTATGGAAGTTGAGGGTGAGGGGTTCCGCTTGTGCGGCTTCCAGTTCACTCTCTGTGAGTTTGCCGTTTTTGTACATTTGTGCGAGTACCACGTTGCGGCGTTCTTTGCTGCGTTCGGGGTGGCGCACGGGGTTGTAGTAAGAGGGATTCTTACACATACCTACGAGGGTGGCTGCTTCCACGAGAGACAGGTCGGCGGGTTCTTTGCTGAAGTACACGAGGGCAGCGTTCTTTATGCCGACGGCATTGTGAAGGAAGTCGAACTTATTGAGATACATGGTGATGATCTCTTCTTTGGTGTAGTAGCGTTCCAACTTAACGGCGATGACCCATTCGGTGGGTTTTTGCAGGGCGCGCTCCACGGAGGAGGAGGCGTGTTCGCTGTAGAGTTGCTTGGCGAGCTGTTGGGTGATGGTACTACCGCCTCCGGCGCTTTTCTGTCCCATGATACCGCGTTTTACGATGGCACGCATAAGGGCTTTCATATCGATTCCGGAGTGTTCGTAGAAGCGTTCGTCTTCGGTAGCTACAAGGGCGTCTACTACGTAGGGGGAGATGGCATCGTACTTGATGTGTACGCGATTTTCTTTGCTGTAGGACCAGGTGCCGATCATTTCGCCGTCTTCGCTAAACACTTGTGATGCGAACTTGTCGAGCGGATTTTGCAGTTGGTTCATATCGGGGATGGTGCCGAACCAGCTATTGGCGAGTCCGTACACACAGATTGTTATTACCAGAACGCAGGTGAAGAATGCGCTCCAAAGAAATATCACGAATTTCTTCCTCATACTGTTTTTTTACTATATATTCGAAGGGCAAATTTACGCTTTTTTTCCGACATTTGCGCTATGTTTGGGGGATTATTCACCTTTTTATAGGAAAAAAGGGGGTGGAATGTTCTTAGACAAGTATACGTTTTTCAGGTTTTATCGCTGAATTTGTTTCTGCAATGGCGGATGGAAGGTTGCTGAAGTGCATGGGATACCCGAAAATAATTGCCCGCAATTAGGGGTCGAAAAGCGTATGATTTTGGCTCAAATTCATACGCTTTTCAGGTGCTAATTGCGGGCAATTATTTTCGGATTTGCGGGCAATTATTTTCGGGGTTGAGGACAAGACGCTTCCGTCCAGGTAAGGACGAAATCGGGTTCCACTTCGTAGTCTACCCGATACTCTTTTTTGTCTTCCGAGACTTGCTCTTGTACGACAAAACTGCCCTGCTTACTTTCCGCAGGACAAACAAACGGTTGCACGTGGAGGCTCCGGACAAAATCTACGGCTTGGGGATTGTCCATCACCTTATAAACCGTTTCCTTACCGCTCCAGCACAGGAGCAATTGCGTGAGGTTCTCTGCCGTTTCCGTGGGGTGCATGAAGTGTGAACGAATGCGTTCTACATTGGGAGCGACCGCTTCTATATCCACGCCTACGGCATGGGTGGGGTGATAGATAACACTTACGTAGCGAACCGACCTACGAACGGTGTGCGAGATGCTTATTTGCAAGGAATCATCGAGTGCATGGGGGGCTCCGGTGACTCGATAGCCTATGGGGAGGATTCGTTGCAAAAGGGTGTAAAACAAGATGCGTACGGCCACGAACTCCAGTCTGCGGGTGACAGCCGTAAAGCGCTCGTCTACTTGACGTAGCAATTCGTCCGCCTCAGGATACATCGCCATCAATTCCTGCTCGTTTTCCGTGAGATGCCACACACCTATGGTGGCTCCTGTGGGGGTGTGAAGAATCTTATGCAGTGGCATCGTTCTTGCGAATAACCAGTTTTACCTTCAGAATACGACGTTTGTCCATCTCGGTCACTTCAAAATGATAGTTTTTGTAGTCAATGGCTTCGCCCAATTTGGGAAACTCTCCTTTTATCTCTAGAAGCATACCCGCTAGTGTATCGGCCTCTCCTTCTACCGCTTCAAAGACATCTTCGTTGATTTTTAAGATTTTGCAAAAGTCTGTCAGCAACACCTTTCCTTCAAAGATATAGGTGGTGGCGTTGAGTTTGGTATATAGGCGCTCGTCTTCATCGTACTCATCGTTTATCTCGCCAACAATCTCCTCCAGAATATCTTCCATGGTGATAATGCCGGAGGTGCCGCCAAACTCATCCACCACAATTGCAATGTGCACCTTGTTGGTCTGAAAGTCGCGCAACAAGTCATCGACCATCTTGGTCTCCGGCACAAAATAAGGCGGACGAATGAGGGACTGCCAACGGAATGTCGCGGGTTTGCCTAGATGTGGCAATAAGTCCTTGATATAGAGCACTCCCTTTATATTGTCTTTACTCTCGGAATAAACGGGAATACGGGAATAATTGTTTTCAATAATACACTGTATGACATCGTGAAAATTGGACTTAATGTCTAGGTCCACGACATCCAATCGGGGCGTCATCACCTTGCGCACGGTCTCGCCGCCAAAACGTATGATGCCCTCCAAGATGGGTTGTTCATCCTTTATCTCATTTTTGTCGGTAAGTTCCAGAGCATGTTCCAGCTCATCCACGGAGAGTTGGAAATTCTCCTCTTGCACCACACGAGATGCCAGACTCTTGGAACGCACCAACAGCGAAGCGATGGGCCAAAAGATTCGTTCGAAGAAATAGATGCCGGAAGCGGCAAATCTACAGAATCTCAGACTGTTCTGCGCCGAATAAATCTTGGGGATAATCTCGCCGAAAAGCAAGAGTAAAAAGGTGAGCAACACCGTGACCACCAAGAATTCCAACAGTTGATTGTCGCCGAAGTCCACCATGCGCGAAAAGGCAAAGTTGAGACTCACAATGATGGCGATATTGACAAAATTATTTGAGATAAGGATGGTCGCCAGAAGACGTTCCGAATCGTCCAACAGTTTCTTAATGAGCGAGTCGGAGGACTGTTCCTCCTCCTCTATCCTACTCTTATCTTTGGGGGAAAGCGAAAAAAAAGCTATCTCCGATGCCGACACAAAGCCGGAAATAAAGAGCATGAATACCACAGCCAACAAGACAAACACCACGTCTAGCGTGGGCGGTTGACACGTCACGCCCCCAAATATGTGCGCTAAGCTACTCGATATACCTTCTAAATCCAAGTTTTTAGGTTTAAGTGAATACTCCGTTTAGAAAGGAAGGTCCTCTTTGGGATCCTCCGTGGCAGTGTTCTGCGCCATGCTTTGAGCGGTTGATGCTGCCTTTGCCGCTGCTGCCTTGTCTATGCCGGGAGCTGCGGGGGCTGCGGGAGCCGCTTGCTGACGTGCGGTCAACATCTCCATGTTGTCGGCAAATATCTCCGTCACATAACGGGTGTTTCCGTTCTGATCCTCGTAAGAACGACTGCGTATCTTACCCTCTATAAAGAGTTTATCTCCCTTGTGAACGTAGCGCTCCACCACGTCGGCAAGACCGCGCCACAGCACGATGTTGTGCCATTCCGTGCGCTCCGGTACTTGCGTTCCGTTCTGTAGTGTATATCCTCGCTCACTGGTGGCTAGAACCAATGTGGCACATGCCACACCATTGTCCAAATGACGAACCTCGGGTTCTTTACCTACATTGCCTATCAGCATTACTTTATTTAGTGACATATATCTCGATTTTCATTTATTCGTCACAAAGGTAGATAAAATATCTTATACCACCATAAAATCAGTCGGAAAAATGCTCAAAAAGCTTCAATATCAGTCTTGGGAAGGCGTACTCACCTCGCTCCGACTCGGAAATCCATCGATAGACTTCGCCTCCAATCTCCCATTCATCGCCGGGAGAAACGGTGATAATGTCCGACAAATCAACTTCATAGAAGTCGGCGTGCAAGACGCGATGACTCAACACATGCTTCACATCGCGGCAAACACATCGCCACATCTCTTTTTTATTGTATCTCTGACGCAACTCCTGCACAAACAATGATTGTTGCAACTCCTCTATCGAAAGATTGCGCTCCGGAGACTCCAGAAGCGGCACCTCAAACAATCCCTTCCAAATATCCTTCGCCTCCCTGCGATGTATCGCTATTGCGCCCGTACATTTTATATATAGGTAAGTGAAGAATCGACTACGCTTCTCTAACACTTTGCCCTTGACCGGAAGTTCTGACACACGACCTTCGCGACACGCCACACATCCGGTACACAACGGACACTCACCGCACACCGGCGACTGCGGCACGCACTGCAATGCTCCGAAATCCATAATCGCTTGGTTATAGAGAGCCGGTTGAGAGGCATCCAACATCTCCTCCGCCAACGCACGGAACGCACGCTGCCCCTGCGGCGAATCTATCGCCTCGTCCACCCCGAAATAGCGCGAGAGCACCCGGTAGACATTACCGTCCACCACCGCATGTGGCAAGCCAAAGGCAAAGGAGGCAATCGCCGCCGCCGTGTAAGGGCCTACCCCCTTGAGTGCAAGAATCCCCTTATAAGTAGAAGGAAAACCACCCATCTCCACCACCGACTGCGCCGCCGCATGCATGTTGCGGGCACGTGAATAGTAACCCAGCCCCTGCCAAAGCCGCATCACCTCCTCCTGCGACGCCCCCGCCAGCGCTTCCACCGTAGGAAACGCCCGCAAGAAACGCACATAATAGTCATACCCCTGCACCACACGCGTCTGTTGCAGTATAATCTCCGAAACCCATATCTCGTAAGGATCGCGCGTGGCACGCCACGGAAGTTCACGTTTATGCAGCCCGTACCACTCCTCCAGAGCGACGGCAAAAGGTGTTATCTGTATCATTGTCTATATCCTTATAAAACAAGGTGCAAACTTAATAAAAACCCGCTTTTTAGCCGCAAAAAGCAGAGAGAAAGCGATGAAAGCGGCATTTTTTCGAAAAAAAACGGGATATTTTTCGCTATATCGTTGAAAATTCGTATATTTGCATCCGTTTTAGAACATAGAACCAGTATAACAATAAATATAACAAATATGACAAAGGCAGAAATAGTAAGTCAGATTGCCGAGAAGACCGGCGTGGACAAGCAGTCCATTTTGGTCACAGTAGAGGCATTTATGGAGACCGTCAAGGACTCTTTGGCTGCAGGTGAGAACGTATACCTTCGCGGATTTGGTAGCTTCATCTTGAAGAAGCGTGCGACAAAGACTGCACGTAACATCTCCAAGAATCTGACCATCACCATCCCCGAGCACAACATCCCCGCATTTAAGCCGGCTAAGACCTTTATGGCCGAGATTAAGGGAGAGGCTGTAGAAGGAACAGAGGAGTAATTTCTTAATTTATTAACTCATAAATATAAAAACTATGCCAAGCGGTAAGAAAAAGAAAAGACACAAGATGTCTACTCACAAGCGTAAAAAAAGACTGAGAAAGAACAGACATAAGAGCAAATAAAGCGACTCTTTGAGTTCTTCGCTTGTATAAAGAACAAACTTTCAGGGGGCGTTACGCACTTTGAGTTTGTTCTTTGTTTTTACAAATACATATAAAATGGATACTGAAGAAAAAGAACTGACCAGCGAATTGTACGTGGACGTACAAGAGAAGCAGATTTCCATAGCGCTCACCGAGGATAAAAGCTTGGTGGAACTCCAACAGGAGGGACGAATGGAATCCTTCTCCGTGGGCAACATCTATCTGGCACGCGTAAAGAAACTTATGCCCGGATTGAATGCTTGCTTCGTGGATGTGGGCTACGAACGTAGCGCCTTTCTTCATTATCTTGACTTGGGTATCAACTATAATTCGTATGCCAAGTATCTAAAGCAGGTACTCAGCAACAAAAAAGACCTCTACCCTACCAATAAGGCTGTCAAACAACCGGAACTTCCCAAAGAGGGAAGCATAGAGTCTACCTTACAACAGGGGCAAGAAATCCTGGTACAGATAGTAAAGGAGCCTATCTCGACAAAGGGTCCGCGCATCACGGCGGAACTGTCGTTTGCAGGCAGATACTTGGTACTTGTTCCGTTCAATGATAAGGTGTCCGTGTCTTCCAAGATTAAATCGAGTGAGGAGCGTGCGCGTTTGAAACAGATTATTCAGAGTATCCGCCCCAAGCACATGGGTGTGATTGTGCGTACTGTGGCGGAGGGACTGAGGGTGGCAGAACTGGACAGCGAACTCCGGATTCTGACCAAACGATGGAACGATGCACTCGAGACCGCTCAAAAAGCGGACAAGCTACCGAAGCTTGTCTACGAGGAGACGAGTCGTGCTGTGGCGATATTACGTGACCTGTTTAACCCTTCTTACGAGAATATCTACGTGAATGATGAGGGGGTTTATCAGGAGATTAAGGATTACGTAACGCTCATAGCACCCAATAGAGCCGGCATCGTAAAACAGTATAAAGGACAACTTCCTATCTTCGACAACTTCTCCATAACGAAGCAGATTAAGAGCTTGTTTGGCAAGACGGTGTCGTACAAAAGGGGTGCCTATCTGGTGATTGAGCATACGGAAGCACTACACGTGGTGGACGTGAACAGCGGTAACCGCGCTAAGGATGGCAACGGACAGGAGGCGAACGCTCTGGACGTGAACCTTGGGGCGGCGGACGAGTTGGCACGACAACTGCGGTTGCGCGATATGGGAGGTATCATCGTGGTCGATTTCATCGATATGAACCTGGCGGAGGATCGGCAGAAACTCTACGAACGCATGTGTAAGAACATGAAGAAGGATAGAGCAAGACACAACATCCTGCCTCTGAGCAAGTTCGGTTTGATGCAGATTACACGACAGCGTGTCCGTCCGGTAATGGATGTGCATGTGGATGAGACGTGTCCTACATGTCACGGTAAGGGGGTTATCAAGTCGAGCTTCCTGTTTACCGACACACTGGAGAACAAAATTGACATGCTCGTAAACCGATTGAACATCAAGAAGTTTACGCTCTATGTTCATCCTTATGTGGCGGCGTACCTGAATCAGGGTATTCTGTCCATCCGATTGAAGTGGACCATGAAGTATGGCCTCGGTATTCGTGTGATACCAAGTCAAGAACTCGCTTTCCTACAGTACGTTTTCCGCGATACGCAGGGAAGAGAGATTGATATGAAGGAGGAAATTGATATTAAGTAAAGAGAAAACTTAAAGACATGAAGAGGGCGGACATCCTTGGTGATTGTCCGCCCTCTTTTTATCTCTTTTAGAATCTGTATCCGAGTGTTACCTGGAAGGTGTGCTTGCTCAGGTCGGTCTTTTGGGGTTTGAGATAGGAAACGTATCTGTTTCCTTGACCTGTGGATGCATACTGGTCGTCGTAGGCATAGAATTGACCTGTCTGGTGCTGATACTGGTATGCCATATCCAAATACATCTTATCGAAGGCAAAGCCTAAACCGCAGGTGAAGCGGTTGATGGGGGAAAGATTGGTATAATCTGTCTCCGGATAGCAATAACGATACAACTCGCTGTACACATCGGGACTCATGTAAGCGTCGCTGTACATGGGACGACTTACGTAGTTATATCCGGCACGTATCTTCATCTCCGGCAGTACCGTAAGTTCGGCTCCGAGTTTGAAGGTGTGTACGCCTTTCAAGATTCCTTCCGTGTCCCAGTTCAGGGCATCGTCTTCATCGCGTTCGCCGTAACCGTCCCATGAATCTCCATAACTAACTTTCGTTGAGGAGAATTTAGCATACTCATACTCGGCGTCGATGGCAAGGATGTTGTCAATGGTATGACCCAAACTCAGATTGAATCGCCAGGGGGTGTTGACGTTGAACTTGTAGTCGTCCAGACGGGCGCTCTGTGCGATGTCATCGTAGTAGACAACGTTGTCGCAGTAGAGTTCGTGGCGTGTTCGTGCCTTCAGGGATTCGTAGTAGGTGGGGGTAACGGCGGATATACCGAAACGGAAGGGGGAATCTTCGATAGGACGTACCACGATACCGAAACCTACTTGTACTCCGGTTCCGGAGATGCTACGCTCGGTGGCGGTAGAATAGTTCTCACCGTTCGGTGTGTACTCGGTGTATTCCTTGTAGGAGTGGTAGTTAAGGTTGCTCAATCCTACGTTGACACCCAAGTAGACACGGTCGTTGATGTTTCCCGCCAAATTGAAATTGAACTGAGAAATGCCTCCCCACTGCTTGGAGTTGGACTGGTAACTTGAACCGTCCTGTCCGGAACTGTTGTCATAACACCAGGTACCGTCCGTATCCTGCCAAACCAATCCGGCATTCTCGGCGGCACTGGTTCCGGGAGTTGCAAGATTTTGAGATACAAGATCGGCAAACTGTCCCAACTGTGTGGTTCCGCAGGTACTTCCTCCCACAAAGACATTGCGGTTGAAGTCCTTCACGCGCTGATACTGCAAGCCGAATACCACCGACTGCAAGCCGTCGCCACTATCCAAGTTGTAGGTTTGAACGAAACCCAAGTGATTAAACAATATCTGTGTACCGGAATGGTGCTGAAAATCGTTTTGTTCCGCACCGCTCAGCAGACCTGCACCCAGAGAGAGGTCTCCTCTGCGATACAGAGCCAAACCTGCGGGGTTGGTTCCTGCTACCGACATGTCGGCGCCCAGAGCATTCATGGCACCGCCCATACCTACGTATCGTGCCGTACCGGTGAGGTCGAGTGAAGAAATTTTCTCCAACTCATACGGCGTCTGTGCCTGCGAAGCTATAGATAAGAATAGCATACCCAATGCTAAGTGATTCTTCTTCATATTTTCTAATGATTTATATTATTATAATGTGTATGTGATGATTAGCGTCTGCCGCCACCACCTCCGTGACCGCCGCCAAAGCCGCCGCCACCGCCTCGACTACCGCCGCCGAAGCCACCGCCGCCACTGAAGCCGCCACTGCGTCCACCGCTAAAGCCGCCACCGAAGCTGCTGCCGCTTCCGCTACCATAGCTACTGCGGGTGCTACTGCTATTGCTACGTCCTTGCACTGTACCGGTAGAATTACCGGAACGAGTTGAACCACTGCGGATTGTAGAGGTTCGTCCTTCCACTTGACTTC
>CAYSOK010000002.1:0-33892 GCA_964432645.1 uncultured Bacteroidaceae bacterium
AAAAAGTACAGTGTTTTCTCTCGTGTACTGTCGGAAAACGGACCAAAAAGTACAGTGTTTTCTCTCGAGTACTCGCAGTAAATTATTGCAATCTTAGAGAGAAAGATTTTTCGAAACAAGAGAACTTCAAACCATTCTACATGTAAGCTTTTTTCCTTATTCTAGAGAGATTTTTCTCATCCTTCACCTTTCACCCTCGTCCGGTGACACATTTTTTACAGGTTTCACGCATCTTTCAAAAAAGTGTCACACTTATTGATTATCACATTATTAAATCATCACACCTTATTATCTTTCACCCACATCACCCCCTCAAAACGAAAAATCCGGAAAAACCGTCACATCCTTCACCTTTACTTCAAAGCCATTGATACAGTGAGAATTAAGGGTGAAAGCACACCCTTCACCCCCTTTCACCCACCATTTTGTAATAGATTATTCAACTTTTCAAGAAAATATTTCAACGAAAAAGCCTAAAGAAACGGGTAATATTCGTTCGTTATCAAGCCTCCCACACGACACGTTTGATTGTTATTTTTTTCCTTTTTCACTTGGTCTTGTTCGTAAAATGATATAACTTTGTATCGAAATTAAAGCAACAATGACAAGAAACGAGATACATACCATAAAAGAGCACCCTACTTGTCACAACAAAAAGGAATAAATAAAATAACATACAAAATGAACATATTAAAAAAAATCGGCCCGGATGTAGCAGCGATAATCTTCTTTATCGTCCTATCCTTCGCCTACCTCTTTCCCGCATGCTTCGAAGGACGCGTACTGACGGGAAGTGACTCCGCTGCCGGCGTAGGAGCCGGACGCGAAATTCGTGAGTACTATCTACAAACGGGCGAAAGCTCCCGCTGGACCAACGCACTGTTCGGCGGTATGCCCACCTATCAATCAGCACCCTCCTACCCCGCAACCAATCTACTGTCGGACGTAGGAAACATATACCACCTCTTCCTTCCCACCTATGTATGGTACCTCTTCGTCATGCTCTTGGGATTCTACATCCTGATGCGCGCCTTCAACTTTAAGAGTTGGATGTCAGCACTGGGAGCCGTACTGTGGACCTTCAGCAGCTACTTCTTCATCATCATCGCTGCCGGACACATCTGGAAACTGTGGACACTGGCATACATCCCCCCAACCATCGCCGGTATGGTGCTGTGCTACCGCAAGAAATACCTTTGGGGAGCAGCCGTCACCGCCCTCTTTGTGGCGTTCCAAATCTCTGCCAACCATGTGCAGATGACCTACTACTTCCTCTTCCCCATGTTCTTCATGTTCCTCGCCTACCTGGCGCAAGCAATAAAGAACAAGGAACTGCCGGCATTCGCCAAAGGCACAGCCGCCCTCCTTTTGGGAGCCATTATCGGAGTGTGCGTCAACCTGAGCAACTTGTATCATACCTGGGAGTACAGCAAGGAAACCATGCGCGGCAAGAGTGAACTGGTAAGTACCACAAACCCAAGCAATCAGACCGATGGCGGACTGGATCGCGACTACATCACTCAGTGGAGCTACGGCATAGGAGAAACCTTCTCCTTGATGGTGCCCAACGTGAAAGGTGGTGCTTCGGTACCCCTCGCGCTAAACCCCAAAGCGATGGAGAAAGCCGACCCCATGTACACTCCGCTCTACAACCAATTGGGACAATACTGGGGCGAACAACCGGGCACTTCGGGTCCGGTATATGTGGGAGCCTTTGTGTGCCTGCTCTTTGTATTGGCACTCTTCTTGGTAAAAGGTCCCATGAAGTGGGCACTGCTTCTCTCCACTCTCCTCTCCTTCCTCCTCTCTTGGGGAAAGAATCTGCAAGGATTCACCGACCTCTTTATCGACTACATGCCTATGTATGCCAAGTTCCGTGCCGTATCTTCCATACTGGTTATCGCGGAATTTACCATCCCACTGCTCGCCATCTTAGGCCTTAACGAATGGCTGAAGGCTGTGAAGGCAGGTACGCTGAAAGACAAGACATTGGCATTCGGAAAAGTCTCCCCGCTGACGGCTCTCTACATCAGTTTCATCGTCACCGGAGGTCTCTGTCTGTTGTTCGCCGTTGCACCTACCCTTTTCTTCTCCGATTACGTATCAACAAGCGAAATGGAAGCACTGCAAAACGCCAACTTGGGCGAACATTTCTTGCCCATCTTGAACAACTTGAAACAGATGCGTATTGCCATCTTCACGGCAGACGCATGGCGTAGCTTCGGTGTGATATTGATTGGCACACTGATTCTGTTGCTGGGCAACATGAAGAAGTGGGCATCACAGACGGTAACGGTACTCTTGTTGGCTCTCTGCTTGGTGGATATGTGGAGCGTAAACAAGCGCTACTTATACGACGATTTGTTTGAGTTTAAGATAAATAGCAACGATGACTATTTCCGTCAGTTGGGTTCACGCATACAACCGACCGTTGCCGATGAGGCCATACTGCAAGACAAGTCTCTCGACTACCGCGTACTAAACTTCTCTACCAATACGTTCAACGAAAACAACACCTCCTATTTTCACAAGAGCATCGGCGGATATCACGCAGCCAAACTGCGTCGTTATCAGGAGATGATTGAACACCATATTGCGCCCGAAATGACGGCCTTTGCTACGGAATTGCGGGCGACACAAGGCGATGTCACGAAGTTGAACGGTGGTGTAACTCCCGTACTAAACATGCTGAACACCAAATACTTCATCTTTGGTCCGGAATCATATATCGAAAACCCGCACGCCTATGGCAACGCATGGTTCGTGAACAAGGTACAATACGTGCAGAACGCCAACGAAGAGATAGATGCCCTCAACACGGTATCCCCACGCACAACTGCTATTGTAGACAAGAAGTTTGAAACCGTCATCAAAAATGCCGGCACCCCCGACAGCACGGACGTCATTCGTCTGGACAAATATCTGCCCAACGCCCTCAAATACACCGTAGAGAGTAAGCGCGGTGGCGTGGTGGTATTCAGTGAGATATACTATCCGGGATGGGTTTCCACCATCGATGGACAACCGGTGGAACACGGACGTGCGGACTATATACTGCGCGCCATGAACGTGCCGGCGGGTAAGCACACCATAGAGTTCCGCTTCGATCCGCAGTCTCTGCACGTTACCGACAACATTTCTTATGTGGCTTTGGCGCTGCTGGCACTGCTGTTCATCGGTTCACTGGTGGTGGAATATCGCAAAAAGAAAAATGATTAAGAAGACCCTCATACTACTGCTGCTCATGGTGGGAGGTTTTTCCTCTCCATCAGTGGCCCAACTGCTCAATCAGAGTTACTTACGATATATTGAGCAGTACCACAAAGCGGCTGTAGAACAGATGCGACTCTACAAGATTCCCGCGAGCATAACTCTTGCTCAGGGACTCTTGGAGAGTGGCGCGGGCGAGAGTTATCTGGCACGGGTTGCCAACAACCATTTCGGCATCAAGGTGTCGTCGGACTGGACGGGACCTTATGTGCTGCGCGATGATGATGCACCCAACGAGAAGTTTCGCAAGTATCGAAATGCGGAACAGTCGTATGTGGATCATTCCGTCTTCTTGCAACGAAAACGCTATGCCTCGCTGTTCGATCTTAAAATAACCGACTACAAAGGTTGGGCGTACGGACTGAAACGGTGCGGATATGCCACGAGTCCCACCTATGCGCAAAATCTTATCACCATCATAGAGCGCTATAACTTAACGCAATACGACCACAAAGGTGGCGCCTCGGTGAAGGAGTTGATGCGTGCCAACGCAACCATGATTGGTGGGTATAAGTTGTCAATAAACAACGGCATCCCCTACATACGTGCCCAACAGGGTGACAATCTCAAACGCATCAGCAAAGCGGTGGGAGTATCGGCTCGCAAATTGCGTAAGTACAATGAGTTGAGCAAGAATAGTGTACTGAACAACGGAGACATCATCTACCTGGAGTCCAAGAAGCGAAAAGCCTCCAAGGAGATGCGGCATAAGCAGCACGTGGTGCAACGCGGAGAGAGCATGTACAGCATAGCACAATCCTATGGCGTACGTCTTAAGAACCTCTACAAAATGAACCACTTAGATGCCGATGATGACATACAAGTGGGTACACCGCTGCGCGTTCGTTAACAAGATATGAAGACACAGGAGAGAACGTATATAGCGATAGATTTGAAGTCGTTTTTCGCATCGGTGGAGTGTGTGGAACGGCAGCTGAATCCGCTCACCACACACTTGGTGGTGGCGGACGCATCGCGTACGGAGAAGACCATCTGCCTGGCCATCACCCCCTCCCTGAAACGCTACGGACTGCCGGGACGCGCGCGATTGTTTGAGGTGGTGCAGAAGGTACGCGAAATCAACCAAAAAAGACGAGAACAGTCTCCCGGCGGAGGCTTCACCGGGAAATCGGTGTACGAGGGGGAACTGACACAACACCCGGAATGGGCGTTGGACTATATTGTGGCTCCGCCGCGCATGGCTAAGTATCTGGAGTACAGTACTCGTATCTATCAGATATACCTGCGCTACGTGGCGGCGGAGGATGTACACGTGTACTCCATAGACGAGGTCTTCATAGATGTTACACCTTATTTAAATACGTACCGCATGTCGGCACACGACCTAGCGATGCGCATGATTCGAGAGGTGCTGCGAGAAACCGGCATAACGGCTACGGCAGGAATCGGTACCAATCTGTATCTCTGCAAGGTGGCTATGGATATTGTAGCCAAGCACATCGAACCGGATGCCGATGGGGTACGCATAGCGGAACTCAACGAACAAACGTATCGCGAACTGCTGTGGAACCATCAACCACTGACCGACTTTTGGCGTGTGGGCAAGGGAACCGTAGCACGATTGGCACACTTCGGTATCTACACCATGGGGCAGTTGGCACGTGTGTCACTGCACAACGAGGAGTTGCTGTATCGCATGTTTGGCGTAAATGCGGAACTGCTCATAGACCATGCTTGGGGCTACGAACCGTGTACCATCGAGGAGATTAAAGCGTACAAACCGGAGAGCAAATCCATCTGCAGCGGACAGGTATTGAGTTGTGCTTACTCGGTGGAGAAAGCGCGCATTGTGGTACAAGAAATGGTGGAGAATCTAGCTCTTAAACTCGTTGACAACAAGAAGGTTACCGACCAAATTATACTTTCCGTAGGCTACGATCGGGAGAGTCTCACTCGTCCGGAAATACGAGAACGGTATCTCGGAGACATCGTATCCGATCATTACGGGAGGGAAATACCGAAACCGGTACACGGAAGCATACGATTGGGCGGTCACACCTCTTCGGAACGAGAGATTCGGGAGGCTACGCTATCGCTCTTTGACCGCATCGTAGAACCCTTCCTGCTGATTCGCCGTCTCAGCATCACCGCCAATCATATCGTAGCGGAAACATCGCTTGAGGAGAAGGAGGTCAAGGTGCCTTCGCAGCCTCAACTCGACCTATTCATAGACTACGAAAAACAGGAACAAGAGCGACTGAAAAAAGAGGGACAACGCGCTCGGGAACGGAAGATGCAAGAGGCACTGCTACACATAAAGAAGAAATTCGGTAAAAACTCCATACTCAAGGGGTTGAACTATGCAGAAGGAGCCACTGCCAAGGAACGAAATCAACAGATAGGAGGTCACAAAGCATGAAAGATTCTTACGAAGACATCATCCACCTGGAACGACCGGTTTCCACCCGTCACACCCCCATGCCGCTACGCAATCGCGCGGCACAATTTGCTCCGTTTGCAGCCCTCAACGGGCACGAAGAGGCGATACAAGAGGCGGGACGATTTACGGAGGAAGCGGTGGAACTAACCGAGAGTGAAGTGGGACTGCTGGACAGAACGTTGCAGGAGGTACTCTCGCGTCCGGAACAACCGGTAAGCATCACCTATTTTGTACCGGATGCCACCAAGCAAGGCGGTTCGTATGCCACGGTGACAGAGTGTATCAAAGAGTGGAACGAATGGGAGCGGGTGCTGATTCTGCGCAACGGATTACACATACCCTTGGACACGGTTTTACGATTGGACGAGATGTAGAGAGGAGCTGTTTTAACGGGTTCAAAGGGCATTTTTCTGTATATAATAGGTAAAAAACGCTACAAAAACGTACTTTTTCGCCAAAAATATTTCCCATGTCACAATATTTCCGTAATTTCGTGTGGAATTCTACAAACGAACAATTGCGGATATGATGAATGCATGGAAAAAAACACTAGGTGTACTGCTGCTGTCAGCCTTTACGGTACTGCCAACGGTAGCGCAGAAGAGTGATAAGAATATAGAGTTGAAGACGAACTATGTGATTCGTGAACTCAAGTTGAACAAGACCAAAGCGGCACAATTCAAGCCGCTCTGCATAGCCTATCTCAAAGATATGCGCACGGCGAAATCGGCCTACTCTACCCTGAAGGATGATCTCAAAAAAGCCATCAAAAGCAAGAGTATCACGGAGGCGCAGGCAGAAAAGCTGATTGCTGCGCACAATACATCGGACGAGAAAGAGGTGCAGGTGAAGAAGAAGCATACACCGCTCTTCCGCAAGGTGCTGAGTGCCAAGGAAACGTATTATGCGTTCGACTATGCCGGCGACAGCATGAAGAAGGTGAACGAGAAGATGGGTACCGCGTCCAAGAAGAGTAAGGACAAGGACGAGGATGAGGACGATTGATTCACGGGGCGCAATATGATATTCTATTTTTCCGGTACGGGAAATACCCGATGGGTGGCTGAGCGACTGACAGAAGAGGTGCGCGGAAAGTGCATCGATATGGCTCCGTATATGCAGGGCGAGGAGATGCCGTCGTTCCGATTGATGACGGATGAACGTGTGGGATTTTGCTTCCCGGTTCATGCGTGGGGAGTACCTCCGGTGGTGGTACACTTCATCGAGCGATTGCAGTTGGAGAATTATCGCAGCAACTACTTCTATTTTTGCTGCACGTGCGGCGATGATATTGGAAAGACGCGTGAGGAAATGGAACGTCTTATGGCGTTGAAGGGTTGGCAGTTGCAGGCGGGATACTCGGTACAGATGCCGAACACGTATGTGGCTCTCCCGGGATTCGATGTAGACTCGGAGGCGGTGCAGAACGAGAAGTTGCACCGAGCACAGGCGTGGGTGTCACGCGTGGCGGACTTTGTGGTGGAGCGTAAATGCACGTTTCACATCACTCCGGGAGCGTTTGCGTGGATGAAGTCGAAGGTTTTCAAGCCTTTCTTCTTTTCCCACTTGGTGAAGGAGAAGAAGTTCCGGGTGGATGCGTCCAAATGCGTACACTGTGGTAAATGTGTGGAACACTGTCCGTTGCAAAACATGAAATTGGTCAACGAGGTACCGACATGGCAGGGACACTGCTGCGGTTGCTTGGGGTGCTATCATGTTTGTCCGACACACGCCATTGACTACGGTGGCGGCACGCGCAAAAAGGGACAGTATTATCATAAAGGAGAATGATTGAATGGACAAAGGAGATATAGAAAAAGAAGAAATAGCAAACACCACGTTTAAGAAATGGGTCTATGCGGCACGTCCCAAGACGCTGTTGGCATCGGTCTCTCCCCTACTTCTGTCGGCTGCGGCAGGTTTGTGGTATTCCTACAAGATGGGAGGCATGGAGTTGCACTGGGGAGCGTTTGTTCTATGTGTGCTCTTTGCGGGACTTATGCAGATAGATTCCAATCTGATAAACGATTACGTGGATTATATAAAGGGGACGGACGATGATGACCGATTAGGTCCTCCGCGAGCATGTGCCATGGGGTGGATTACCCCGGAGGCTATGCGTGTGGGAATTATTGTGGTTACGGTACTGGCATGTGCCGTGGGACTTCCGTTGGCGTTTATCGGTGGATGGACCATGGTGGCAATAGGCTGTCTGTGTGTGCTGTTTGCCTTCTTGTATTCCACGTGGTGCTCCTATCATGCACTGGGCGATGTATTGGTGTTGGTGTTCTTCGGATTGGTTCCGGTGTTCACCACCTATTATTTGCTGACATTCCACCTGTCATGGGAAGTTATGGCGGTTGCCTTGGGTAGTGGAATTACCACGGATACGCTACTGATTACCAACAATTACCGTGACATGGATACCGATGCCAAAGCCGGCAAGAGGACGTTGGTCACGATAAAGGGGCGTGAGTGGACGCGCAAACTGTATCTGTGGTCGGGCATCATTGCCGTATACTGCGCTTATCCGCTGTTCGATGATAGCAGGGTGTCACGTCCCGTCTGGATTGCGTTGTCGGTACTGCGCATATATCAGCATCAGAAGTTCTACAAGGAGTTTATCTCACTCCCCATCACGGGACTGAACAAACACTTGATGCACTGCAGTCTCTCCATCTTGTCGTATGCTCTCATCTACAGCATCGGACTGGGGATAGTGTGGGTCATCGAGACATATATTATATAAGGAATAGAATTTGAACAATATAAATAGATTAAAAGAATTATGGCGAACACGGACGATAAGAAAATTATCTTCTCTATGGTGGGGGTAAGTAAGACCATCCGCCAAACCAATAAACAAGTACTTAAGAACATCTATTTATCTTTCTTCTACGGAGCAAAGATAGGTATTATCGGTCTGAACGGTGCCGGTAAATCTACCTTAATGAAGGTGATTGCGGGTATCGACAAGGATATTCAGGGAGAGGTGGTTTTCTCTCCGGGATACAGCGTGGGGTATCTGGAGCAGGAGCCTAAGTTGGACAATGAAAAGACTGTTATCGAAGTAGTTAAAGAGGGTGTGCAACCCATTGTGGATGCACTCGCCGAATACGAAGAGATTAATCAGAAGTTCGGATTGCCGGAGTACTACGAGGATGCCGACAAGATGGACAAACTGTTTGCTCGCCAGGGCGAACTGCAGGATTTATTGGATAGTTCCGATGCTTGGAATCTGGACAGCAAACTGGAACGTGCAATGGATGCTCTGCGCTGTCCGCCTGCCAATCAGAAGGTGGAGTTCCTCTCCGGAGGTGAAAGACGCCGCGTGGCACTGTGCCGTCTGTTGTTGCAGAAACCGGATGTGCTGCTGCTCGATGAGCCTACCAACCACTTGGATGCGGAGAGTATCGATTGGTTGGAGCAACACTTGAATCAATACGAGGGTACAGTGATTGCAGTAACACACGACCGTTACTTCCTGGACGATGTTGCGGGTTGGATTCTGGAGTTGGATCGCGGTGAGGGTATTCCTTGGAAGGGTAACTACTCTTCATGGCTGGACCAGAAGACGCAACGCATGGCTCTGGAGGAGAAGGTGGCAAGCAAGCGCCGCAAAACGTTGGAGCGCGAATTGGAATGGGTGCGCATGGCTCCCAAGGCACGTCAGGCTAAGGGAAAGGCGCGTTTGAATTCTTACGATAAATTGCTAAACGAGGATCAGAAGGAGAAGGAGGAGAAGTTGGAAATCTTCATCCCGAACGGTCCGCGCTTGGGAAACAAGGTGATAGAAGCGGTACATGTCAACAAGGCGTTTGGCGACAAGGTGTTGCTGAAGGACTTGAACTTCATGCTTCCACCCAACGGAATCGTGGGTATAATTGGTCCGAACGGTGCGGGTAAGACAACACTCTTCCGCATGATTATGGGACTGGAGACAATAGACGAGGGTACCTTTGAGGTGGGTGAAACCGTAAAATTGGCGTATGTAGACCAGACGCACAAGGATATCGACCCGGAAAAGACCGTATATCAGGTAATTAGCGGTGGTAATGAGTTGATTCGCATGGGCGGTCGCGACCTTAATGCTCGTGCATATTTGAGCCGTTTCAACTTTGCGGGTGCCGACCAAGAGAAGAAGTGTGGTGTGCTCTCCGGTGGTGAGCGCAATCGTCTGCACTTGGCGATGGCACTCAAGGAGGAGGGCAATGTCCTGTTGCTCGATGAGCCGACCAACGATATCGATGTCAACACACTGCGTGCACTGGAGGAGGGTCTCGAGGAGTTTGCGGGATGCGCTGTTGTAATCAGCCACGACCGTTGGTTCCTGGATCGTATCTGTACCCACATCTTGGCGTTCGAGGGAGATGGTCATGTATTCTTCTTTGAGGGTAGCTACTCGGAATACGAGTCAAACAAGATGAAACGTCTGGGTCTGGAGGAGCCTAAGAAGGTGAGATACCGCAAGTTAATGGAGGATTAATCCTTATGGGAAAGAACAACAACGATTGGAAAGAACGATTGGGGGTGGTGTACAGCACGAACGCCAACTTCGCCTACGAAAGCGAGGAGGAGGAGGAACCGGCTACGCTTCCTGCCAATCAACAACGACTGCGTACACGCATAGAGAAGAACCATAGAGGCGGCAAGGTGGTGACCATCGTTGCCGGCTTTGTGGGTACGGAAGAGGATCTGAAGGCTATCGGTAAGATGCTGAAGACCAAATGTGGTACGGGAGGTAGCGTGAAAGATAATGAGGTGATTGTTCAGGGAGATGTCAAGGAAAAGGTCATCGCCCTGTTGAAGGCGGCGGGATACTCCCAAACCAAATAAGTTGTAAGAACCGAGATATGAGTAGGAAACAGTTCATATTCACAATAATAGGTGTACTCTTGAGCATCACGGGATATGCGCAACGAGTAACCGATGAAAACGATAACGACTACGCGCAACGCAAGTATGAGTTTGCGCGTAAGGATACGGGCAATGCCAAGGAGGGAAAGGTGGTGCCGATAGAGGTGCATCAGTGGAAAATCAATGAGCAATTTGGCGATGTGATTCTCCAGGATGCGGATACTCTTATGCATGGATTCCAAAATGCACACTTCACGTATGGACGTAACGGTGAGTACAATACGCTGGGTGGCTTCGGCTCTCCTCGTTTGTCGCGTATCTACATGAACCGTACGCAGAACAGTCGTTTTATGTTTGTGGATCCCTATTCTTATTGGTACACGCGCGTGGAGGATTTCAACTTCACGAACACGAAGAGTCCATATACCAATATTACGTATCAGGAGAATGGTAGTAAGGAGAATGGTGATGACCGTATACGTGCTTACTTTGCTACAAATATCAGCAAGAATGCGGGTATCGGCTTTAAGTTGGACTATCTCTACGGACGTGGTTTCTACGACAATCAACCGACGTCTTTCTTTGACGGTTCTCTCTATGGTTATTACCGTGGGGATGAGTACGATATGCATGCGTGGTTCTCGGCAAAACACATGAAGATGGGTGAGAACGGTGGTATTGAGGACGATGAATACATACTGCATCCGGAGAGCTTTTCACGTTCTTACCAGATGCGAGATATCCCGACCAATTTGCAGAGTACTTGGAATCGAAACGATAGTAAGACGTTCTATCTGAATCATCATTACAACATGGGATTCTACCGTTCTATCCCGTTACCGGATTCTCTACGTACACCGATACCTGCGGATTCGGTGTTGCTAAAATTGATTCCCGACAGTGTAAAACAGACGTGGGCAAATCTGCCGGAAAAACAACAGGAGGTGCTGGATTCTATAAAGCATGAGCGTCTCTATGAGGGGGCTACCGAGGTGTTTGTACCGGTGAGCAGCATCTTCCATACGATGAAGATTGAGAACTACGAGCGTATCTTCCAAACGAAATACTTCCCGGAGTCTTTCTATATGAATGATTACTATGGAAGTGGTTCCTATACGTATGATCAGACGAAACTCTTTACCATCAAGAATACGGTGGGATTGCAACTCAAGGAGGGTTTCAACAAATGGGCACAGGCGGGACTGTCTGCCTTTGCTACGTATGAGTTGAATGCGTATAAGATTCCTACGCTGGGGAGTAATGGCGAAACACTGGAAAAGATAAGCGAGCACAACTTCTTGGTGGGCGGCAGACTGGAACGTAAACAGGGTTCACTGCTACACTACGATGTGGTGGGTGAAATAAATATAGCCGGTGAAGAGGTGGGGTCCTTTAAACTGGACGGCAAAGGTGAACTCAACTTCAAGGTGCTGGGCGATACGGCACATATCAAGTTGAATGCAAAAGTACAGCATCAGACTCCCTCCTTCTATTTCCGTCATTATCACGGTCGTACGGACTGGTGGGACAATAGTTTGGACAAAGAACTGCGCACTACGGTGGGCGGTGAAATCAGCTGGGAAAAGACTCGTACCACCCTTAAGGCAAACGTAGAGAACATCACCAATTACACCTACTTTGCCACAGTAAAGGCTCCGGTATCACAGAGTAGCAGTCAGTATAGTATGGCTGCCGAGGTGAAGCAGGAAGGTGGTAGCATACAAGTGATTACAGCACAACTGCTGCAAAACTTCAAGTGGGGTATACTGAATTGGGAAAATGAACTAACCTATCAACTATCAAGCGATAAGGAGGCTCTCCCGTTGCCCACCTTCAATGCATACTCCAATCTGTATCTTAAGTTTATGATTGCCAAAGTATTGAGTGTGGAGTTGGGTGTTGATGGTTTCTTCTTTACGAAATACTATGCTCCCGATTACATCCCGGGAATAGGACAGTATGCTACGCAGGCAGAGGAAACAAAAACCGAATTGGGAGGAACGCCGGCTTGCAGTGCCTACATCAACTTCCACCTGAAGCATTGCCGTTTCTATGTGCAATACTCGCACATCACGGGCAACAAACTGTTCTTGGCACCGCACTACCCTATCACTCCCGGTGGACTGCAGTTCGGTCTGTCGTGGAACTTCTTTAATTAATGAATCAACGAAAGCTATTCTATTATGAGCATTAAATATTTATCCATAGCAACCCTCCTGGCACTGACCCTAGCTTTGCCTACAGATGCCTATAGCAAGGGAAAGCACAAAAAGTCGGATTCCGAAATTACCGAGAATATGCCGGACATGATGGTGGCGCAGATTACGCAACCGAAATTGGAGACGAAATGCAATGAACCGCACTTGCGCAGAGGACACTTCTCCGGGATTCGTTCGGGCATAGATGTATCTCACTACCAGGGACGTATCAATTGGGAAGAGGTGGCAAAGAACGAGAATGTGGGCTATGCTTACATGAAGGCTACGGAGAGTGTAGGACTTAAGGATGATACGTATGCATACAACATACGGGAGGCGCGCCGCAACGGTATAAAGGTGGGGTGCTACCATTTCTTTAGCCCTTCGACCTCGCCCGAGGAACAGCTGGCAAACTTCAAGAGTGTATTCAATCCTTCGGATCATGACTTGATTCCTATTGTCGATGTAGAACTCATCGGCAAGCGTTCGGCGGCACAATTGTGCAGTTCTTTGAAACGTTTTTTGGACTTGATAGAGAAGGAATACGGATTCAAGCCGGTGATTTATACTTCGGGTAATTTCTATAATAAGTATTTGTCGTACGGTGATTTCAAGGATTACTACTACATGATAGCACGCTATAGCGATGAACGTCCGAACTTGATTGACGATCTCAAATTCATCATGTGGCAATACACGTCAAAGGGTTCGGTAAACGGTATCCGCGGTTCGGTGGATATGAGTTGTGTGATGGATGACTTCGATATAGGCGAAGTGATGATTAACTAGAAAGACACACTTGTAAAGAGTATCCGTTATTACTCGAAACGGATACTCTTTGCAGGATGTATATAGGATACCAAATGACACGGTATAAGCAATGCCATGACACACAATAGGAAGGTGGCGGCATTGACGATTCCCCAATAAGCGGGTTGGAACAGTACGGGTACTCGCTCCAGATAGTAGGTGGAGGCGTCGAGATGTGCCCAACCCAAATACTGTTGACTAAAAATAAGTACCAGGGCTATAACGTTACCAACTACCAATCCTCGCAGTATTACGAAAGAGGCAAAGTAGAGGAATATCTGACGTATTTGTCGATTGGTGGCGCCCAGTGCTTTCAAGATTCCAATGAAATTGGTATGCTCTAATATAATAATGAGCAAACCGGCAATCATGGTGAAGGAGGCTACCAATATCATGAGAATGAGAATAATCCAAATGTTCAAATCCAGCATATCCAACCATTGGAACAATTGTGGATAGAGTTCCTCTATGCTGTAGGTGGCATACTTGGCGCCGTAGGCATCGAGTCTTGGATTGATAAAACGAATGGCGGATTGTAGACTGCTCTGCGCATCGGCTCCCGGAGTGAGTGACATCTCTACACCACTCACCTGATCAGACTCCCACCCATTGAGCTTGGTGACGGTGTTTATATCGGTGAACACCAAATTCTTATCAAACTCCTTCATGTTGGTTTGATATATTCCAACCACGTGGAAACGACGTACTCGTATGGTACCTTCGAAGAAGTAAGCAAAGACTTTACTGTCCACCCCGAGATGTAACTCGTCGGCAACCATACGTGAAATCACAATGGGAACACCGCCTTCTTGTTGACTGAAATCGGGCAAATTACCCTCCTTCAAATTCTTTTTCAAAAAGGTAAAATCATACTCTTTTCCAACGCCCTTGAGTTGTACACCACGGAAGTTGTCATCGGTCTTAAGCATGCCGGGCTTCAGTGTATACCGCTGAGCATGCTTCACTCCCGGCAACTTACCGACAACCTTCAGGAGAGAATCGTCAAAGGCGATTGGATAGGTCTCGTTGGAGCGGAACGACTGCATATTCATCACCTGCAATTGTCCACCAAAGCCCTCCACCTTGTCACGAATCTCCTTCTTGAAACCGAACATTACAGAAATGGAGATAATCATTACCGCCAATCCCAGAGCCACACCGGCTGTAGCAACAAGAATAGCGGGGCGAGAGACCTCTCTTTTTCCCTCGCGTCCGCTAAACAGTCTTTTCGATATGTAAAACGGTAGAATCATCTGCTACTCCACCGTTTCCTTATAGGGATATGCCTCTAATGCCTTGCGCAGCACTACGAGAGCATCACTCAAATCTTCCTTTTTCAGCACGTAAGCAATACGAACTTCATTGCGTCCCTTGCCGGGGGTGGTATAGAAACCGGCAGCAGGAGCCATCATCACGGTCTTGCCTTCGTACTCAAATTCGTTCAAACACCATGCACAAAATCTCTCGGCATCGTCTACCGGCAACTTAGCTACAGTGTAGAAAGCTCCCATAGGAATGGGTGAATACACTCCGGGAATACGATTCAGTCCGTCTATCAAGCACTTACGACGTTCAACATATTCATCGTAAGTCTCGCGAGCATACTCCTCGCCGGCATCCAAAGAGGCTTCGGCAGCAATCTGTCCAATCAGCGGAGGACTCAAACGTGCCTGACAGAACTTCATGACGGCGGCTCTTACTTCAGCATTCTTGGTAATAAGGGCTCCAATACGGATTCCGCACTCGCTGTATCGCTTGCTCACGGAGTCTATCAGTATGACATTCTGCTCAATACCTTCCAAATGGCAGGCGGAAATATAGGGGGAACCGGTGTAAATAAACTCGCGATATACCTCATCGGAGAAGAGATACAAGTCGTACTTCTTTACGAGGTCGCGAATCTGGTTCATCTCTCTACGAGTGTAGAGATAACCGGTTGGATTGTTCGGATTACATATAAGAATCGCACGGGTGCGCTCGTTTATCAGTTCCTCAAATTTCTCCACCTTAGGAAGAGAAAAACCTTCGTCTATCGTGGTGGCAATGGTACGTATGACGGCACCTGCGGAAATGGCAAACGCCATATAGTTGGCATAGGCTGGCTCCGGAACAATGATTTCATCTCCGGGGTTTAAGCAGGAGAGGAAGGCAAAAAGCACAGCCTCACTACCACCGCAGGTTACGATGATATCATCGGCATCTACGTGAATGTTATACTTTTCGTAGTACCCCACCAATTTCTGACGGTAACTGAGGTATCCCTGACTGGGACTATACTCCAAAACCGTTCTGTCAATATTGCGTATAGCATCGAGTGCCGCACGCGGAGTGGGCAAATCGGGCTGACCTATATTCAAATGATAAACGTGTACTCCACGTTTCTTTGCTGCTGCTGCAAGCGGTGCCAACTTACGAATGGGCGATTGCGGCATTTCATGTCCTCGTATGGATATTTTCGGCATATTCGTTTTCTGTATAAATAATTACGTGCAAAGATACAACTTTATAGTACAATTTACAAACAATTTCGCTCTTTTAATATTAACTACATTATTGTTTTCATTAAAATGATGGATTGAATCGGTTTTTTTCGTAATTTTGCAGTCGAATAAAAAGGATTGTCCGCTTTTAACGCGGATGGTAGAACAATATACACATATAATAAGGAAAGAAAGAATTATGATGTACGAATGGTTTGAGTGTAAAATCAAATACGACAAGACCATGGAGAATGGTTTTGTAAAGAAGGTAACGGAACCCTACTTGGTGGATGCGCTGAGCTTTACGGAGGCAGAGAAAAGAATCATTGAGGAGATTTCTCCGTTTATGAGTGGCGAATATCAGGTGTCTGATATAAAGCGTGCTAAGATTTCGGAATTGTTTGACTGCGACTTGGAGGCAGCGGACAGATGGTTTAAAGCCAAGTTGAACTTCATTACACTGGACGAGAAGAGTGGAAAGGAGAAGAAGACATCTAATTTCGTATTGGTTCGTGCTATCGATATACGTGATGCTATCAAGCGTCTGGACGAGGGTATGAAAGGAAGCATGATGGATTATGTCATCTCCAATATAGCCGAGACTCCTATCATGGATGTGTTCCAGTATGATATGAGTGCTCGCGTAGAGAAGAAACCGGAAGAATAAACAGACGATTATGTTTGACGTAATTACCCCATTAACAGAGATACTGGCCGAACTGCCGAAAACGGTTCGGCTGGTAGCTGTTTCCAAATACCATCCTGTGGAGTATATAGAAGCAGCATACGGTGCCGGACAGCGTATCTTCGGTGAGAGTCTGGTGCAGGAGTTGGTCAAAAAGCAAGAACAACTCCCCAAGGATATTGAGTGGCACTTTATTGGTCATTTACAGACAAATAAGGTGAAATACATCGCTCCGTTCGTGAGCATGATTCATGCGGTAGATAGCTTCAAATTACTGAAGGAAATCAATCGACAGGGGGAGAAATGTGGACGCAAGATTAAATGTTTGCTGCAATTGCACATAGCTCGTGAAGAGACGAAGTTTGGTTTTAGCTATACGGAATTGGAGGAGATGTTGGTTGAAGGGGAATGGAAAAATCTACCTTATGTGGAAATTTGCGGTATCATGTGCATGGCGAGCAATGTGGACGATGAGGAAGTGATTCGCAAGGAGTTCCACGGGGCGCGCTTGTTCTTCTATAAGATTCAAGATGAGTTCTTCCACAACAACCCGGAATTTTGTGAGTGTTCTTATGGTATGAGTCACGATTATCCCATCGCCATAGAAGAGGGAAGCACTCTGATTCGTGTGGGAAGCAAAATCTTTGGTCCAAGAGTATATTAATAGAAACACTTTTGCTTTATTTGTGTTCAATACTTCGCTAGTATAGGAAAGATATAACAAAAAAGTATTGAAAATTGCATCTTTTTCTTTGTTATGTGCAAGAAATACATTACTTTTGCACATGACAAATAAAAATGTGCAATGGAAAAGATACCTAGCTATAACGCAATCGTAGAGATGAGCATCCGCAAACATTGGGATATGGATGCTCTGACCAACTATAAGGGCGAGAACTATCGTTTTCGCGATGTGGCTGTTGAGATAGAAAAGCTGCATATTCTCTTTGAGGAGTATGGATTAGAGAAGGGGGACAAAGTCGCGTTGTATGGTAGAAACTGTGCGTACTGGGCGATTGTATTTTTTGCCACTCTTACCTACGGTGCGGTGGGAGTTCCCATCTTGCACGAATTTAAACCGGAACAGGTTCACAACATTATTAATCACTCGGAGGCAAAATTGGTTTTCATTGGAGACCAGACTCTAAATCAGGTAAATGCCGAGGAGACTCCGAATTTGCAGGGTATCTTTGGATTGAAAGATTTGTCATGTATCTATAGCACACTTGCATCTTTCACACCGAACATGGATATACGTTTGCATCTACAAACAGCTTTTGAGCAGAAATTTCCGAAGGGATTGACCCTGGAGGATATTCGTTACCATGTGGACAGCGCGGAAGAAATTGCACTCATCAACTATACCTCGGGAACTACCGGTTTTTCCAAAGGTGTACTCATCCCCTATCGTGCCTTGTGGAGCAACTACGATTTCGCCATCACGGTTCTTGGAAAACAGGTCAAAGCCGGAGATAAAGTGCTATCCATCTTACCCATGGCACACATGTATGGCATGGCGTTCGAATTTTTGTTTGAATTCTTATATGGATGCCACGTATACTTCTTGACACGCACACCGAGTCCTAAGATTATCCTTATGGCCTTTGCTGAAATTAAACCGATAATTATCATCAGCGTACCACTGATTATAGAAAAGGTGATTCGCAATTCGGTATTCCCGAAGTTGCAAAAGCCGAGCATGAAGTTACTGATGCACATGCCTATTATAAATAAGGTTATAAAGCGAAAGATATATAAGCAACTTACGGAGGCTTTCGGTGGTAGCTTCTACGAGATTATCATTGGAGGTGCTGCCTTTAGCAACGATGTGGAGGTTTTCCTCAAAGATATCAATTTCCCATTTACCGTGGGGTATGGCACAACCGAGTGCGCTCCGATTATTGCCTACGAGGATTGGCATAAATTTAGAACCGGCTCCTGTGGTAAATGTGTGCCGCACATGGAAGTGCGTATTGACAGTAAAGATCCGCAGCATACGGTAGGTGAAATTTTGTGTCGGGGTCTCAATGTAACACCGGGTTACTATAAAAATCCGGAGGCTACGGAACAGACCATAGACAAAGAGGGATGGTACCACACCGGGGATTTAGCGCTGATGGATAAGGATGGGTACATCTACATAAAGGGACGTAGTAAAAACATGCTTTTGAGTGCCAACGGACAGAATGTATACCCGGAAGAATTGGAGGACAAAATCAATGCAATGCCTTATATCGTAGAGAGTATCGTAATACAAAAGGCGGACAAATTCTATGCTCTTATCTACCCGAATAGGGATCGCTTCAATGCAGAAAAAGCGGGGGCGGATATAGCGGCACAGATGGAGAATAACCGTATTCAAGTAAACAAGTTACTACCCTCTTATGCTCAAATTGCCGGCATAAAACTGTATGATGAGGAGTTTGAAAAGACTCCCAAAAAGAGTATCAAACGTTTTTTGTATGTAGACGCTGAGATATAAAAAGAGGGGAAAGGTTTCGGATTTGTGTAAACAACAACGAGAGAGCCATCCACAGTGTAGGGACGTTTCGTAGTTGTTTTCACAAATCCAAAACTTAAGCTATCTTATTTCTTTCGTTTTTTCGCAGCCACCATTTCCAACTGACGCTGAACAGCCTCTAAACTTGCTTTTTCATCGTCTGTCATTTCTCGTTTTGCCGGAACTTCTTCCTGTTTTGCAGCTTCCTTTTGTTCTTGTGCTGCAGCACGCACACGACTCAAAGTCTCCGGAGCCATCTGTAAATATGAGGCGATGTGTACCAATGGAGCACGCAGGAATATCTCCGGCTGTACACTCAACAAATAGTTATATCGTTCTTGCGCAGACTCAAACCTACGGCGATCGGCCGCCACCTGTGAGCGAATAAGAGCATGCTCCAATATGTGACGATAAAAGAGATTTATCTCTTTGTTGCGATCGGCCAACTCCTCTATTGCATCGTGTGGAATACCATACAACACACTAGGCTCCAATGCCTCCACCATCAAACGAGTAGGCTCCTGCTTAAAGAAACTCTCGATACATACCACCAAACGACCTTCATAGGAGAAATGTTCCGTCACATCCTTATTGTTTTTAAAATAGAACTGACGTACAATCCCCTTATGGACAAAGAGCATATACTTGCACACCTCACCCTCGTCCAATACCCGGTCTCCTTTTGCATACTTAAAAGGAACCAATATCTCTGCCAACTCATTAAGAGCTGTTGGCGATAGCGTGTAAAACGCACGTGCCAACTCTCTGGCTACATCATTCTTAGATTCCATCGATTAAAGTTTTAAGGTTCTCTATTTTGATTAATCCAACTTCAACACTGCAAGGAAGGCCTTCTGCGGAACTTCCACATTACCAATCTGTTTCATACGTTTCTTTCCTCGCTTTTGCTTCTCCAACAATTTACGTTTACGACTCACATCACCACCATAACATTTGGCGGTTACATCCTTACGCACCTGCTTTACCGTCTCACGAGCAATAATCTTTGCTCCGATAGCAGCTTGTATAGCTATATCGAACTGCTGACGTGGAAGCAACTCCTTGAGTTTCTCACACATTCGACGGCCAAAGGTCTCTGCATTATCAGCATGCGTCAAGGTTGAAAGTGCATCCACCGGTTCTCCATTCAAAAGAATATCCAACTTTACCAATTTAGAGGTTCGGAAGCCATTCTGATGATAGTCGAAGGAAGCATACCCCTTGGAAATACTCTTCAACTTATCGTAAAAATCAATCACAATCTCACCCAACGGGAGGTCAAAGATGAGTTCCACACGGTTTCCACTTATGTAGTCTTGTTTCACCAATTCCCCTCGCTTGCCCAAGCATAAGGTCATAATAGGACCGATGTAATTAGCTGTCGTTATGACGGATGCACGAATGTAAGGTTCCTCAATATGATCTATGAGCGTTTGTTCCGGCATACCGGCAGGATTGTGAACTTCCTTCACTTCACCATGCTTATCGTAGACCATATAAGATACATTCGGAACCGTTGTTATAACATCCATATTAAATTCACGATCTAGACGTTCCTGTACAATCTCCATGTGCAAGAGTCCCAAGAATCCACAACGAAACCCAAAGCCCAAAGCAACGGACGACTCCGGACTAAATGTCAAGGAAGCATCGTTCAACTGCAACTTTTCCAAAGAGGAACGAAGGTTTTCAAAGTCCTCCGTGACAATGGGATACACTCCGGCAAACACCATCGGCTTCACCTCCTCAAACCCTGCAATTGCTTCTTTACACGGACGTTCCACATGCGTAATCGTATCTCCTACCTTCACCTCGGTAGCAGTCTTAATGCCGGATACTATGTAACCTACATCACCACACCCCAATGACTTACGCGGAATCATATCCATCTTCAACACGCCAATCTCATCGGCAGGATATTCCTTTCCGGTATTTATAAACTGTACCTTATCCCCGGAGTTAATCGTACCATTTACTATCTTAAAGTATGCAATAATACCTCGATAAGAATTGAATACAGAGTCAAAAATCAAAGCTTGCAATGGAGCATTCTCATCCCCTACCGGATGTGGAATACGCTCAACCACAGCCTTCAAGATGTCGTCTACACCCTCGCCGGTTTTACCGGAAGCACGAATAATATCCTCTCGTTTACAGCCTATGAGGTCGATGATTTCATCCTCCACTTCCTCGGGCATAGCATTCACCATGTCGCACTTATTAATAACAGGAATAATCTCTAGATTGTGCTCTATCGCCATATAGAGATTCGAAATGGTCTGAGCCTGTACACCTTGCGTAGCATCCACCACCAATAAAGCACCCTCACACGCCGCAATGGAACGGGAAACTTCATACGAGAAATCCACATGTCCCGGAGTGTCAATTAAGTTGAGAATGTATTTTTCGCCGTTATAGCTATACTCCATCTGTATGGCATGACTTTTAATGGTTATACCACGTTCCTTCTCCAAATCCATATCATCAAGCATCTGTCCTTCAGTGACTTTTATCGTATTTGTTCGTTCCAACAAGCGATCTGCCAACGTAGACTTACCGTGATCAATATGCGCTATAATGCAAAAATTTCGAATCTTATCCATCCTATTACCTTATATTTTGTGCAAAATTAGAAAAAAAAATCGGAACATAGTGTATCTAAGTTACGAAAAAAACATAAAGGGTGCTGTTTCTCCCGAAACAACACCCTTTCTTTATAAACTCAATTTTCTAACCTTTTAGCTTATGATGATTATTTCACCTCTTCAAAATCTGCATCTTGAATATCCTCGGCACCGCCATTGTTACCGGCGTTCTGCTGAGCACCTGCACCAGGACCTGCCTGAGCACCTGCACCCGGCTGTCCACCTTGATACATCTGTGCACTAGCGGCCTGCCATGCTGTATTCAGCTCTGCCATTGCGGCATCGATTGCAGAAAGGTCAGCAGCCTTGTGTGCATCCTTCAACTTCTGAAGTGCTGACTCGATTGCCGGTTTTTTATCTGCCGGAAGCTTATCGCCCAACTCCTTCAACTGATTCTCGGTCTGGAAAATCATGGAGTCTGCCTGATTCATCTTATCGATACGCTCCTTTTCCTTCTTATCTGCATCGGCATTTGCTTCTGCCTCGGCCTTCATACGGTCAATCTCCTCTTGACTCAAACCGGATGATGCCTCGATACGAATGGCTTGTTCCTTACCGGTTGCCTTATCCTTTGCAGATACTTTCAAAATACCGTTAGCATCGATATCGAAGCTTACCTCAATCTGAGGAATACCACGCTGAGCAGGTGCGATACCGGTAAGATTGAACTGACCGATGGACTTGTTCTGACTTGCCATTGGACGCTCTCCCTGAAGTACATGGATGGTTACCTCGGTTTGATTGTCGGCTGCCGTAGAGAATACTTGACTCTTCTTGCACGGAATGGTCGTATTGGCATCTATCAACTTGGTCATAACACCGCCCAAGGTCTCGATACCCATTGACAACGGAGTGACATCCAACAAGACGATATCGCCAACGCCCTCTTCCTTATTCAAGATAGCACCCTGAATAGATGCACCTACAGCTACAACTTCATCGGGGTTAACGCCCTTGGACGGTGCCTTACCGAAGAAGTCTTCTACCAACTTCTGAATAGCGGGGATTCGGCTAGAACCACCTACGAGGATTACCTCATCGATATCGGCGTTGTTCAAACCTGCGTCCTGCATTGCGTTCTGACAAGGCACCTTACATGCCTGAATCAGGTTGTCGGCCAACTGCTCAAACTTAGCACGGGTCAAAGACTTAACCAAGTGCTTTGGCACACCGCCTACAGCAGTGATGTACGGCAAATTAATCTCGGTTGCGGTAGAAGAAGACAACTCTATCTTTGCCTTCTCGGCAGCTTCCTTCAGACGTTGGAGTGCCATAGGATCTTGTTTCAAATCTATGCCTTCTTCGTTCTTGAACTCGCTTGCCAACCAGTCGATGATAACCTGGTCGAAGTCATCTCCTCCCAGATGGGTATCTCCGTTGGTAGAAAGCACCTCAAATACGCCGCCACCAAACTCCAAGATAGAGATATCGAAAGTACCACCACCCAAGTCGAATACGGCAATCTTCATATCCTTGTTTGCCTTATCTACACCATAAGCAAGTGCTGCTGCGGTAGGCTCGTTAACGATACGCTTTACGTCCAATCCGGCAATCTGACCTGCCTCCTTGGTTGCCTGACGCTGTGAATCGGAGAAGTAAGCGGGAACAGTAATAACAGCTTCTGTTACCTCCTGACCGAGATAATCTTCTGCGGTCTTCTTCATCTTCTGCAGAATCATAGCACTAATCTCCTGCGGAGTGTACAAACGACCATCGATATCAACACGCGGAGTATTGTTGTCACCACGCTGTACTGAGTATGGAACGCGTGCAATCTCCTTCTGCACCTGATCATAGGTCTCACCCATGAAACGCTTGATGGAGAAGATGGTGTTCTTCGGGTTGGTGATTGCCTGGCGCTTTGCAGGGTCACCTACCTTGCGCTCGCCACCCTCTACAAATGCTACGATAGACGGTGTGGTTCTCTTACCTTCGCTGTTAGCGATTACGACCGGTTCATTTCCTTCAAATACGGAAACACAACTGTTAGTGGTTCCGAGGTCAATTCCAATAATCTTTCCCATAATAGTATTTTTTATTTTTATTTTTTATTCTACTTATTGATAATCTCTGTGATTTCCTTTGCCTCTCTGTGGAGGTTCCGTTCCTCATCAACAATTTTACAAACACCGTGCCAAAACTATTTGTTTATACCATAAGTTTTTTTCGATAAATAAAAAAAGATGGGTTTTGGGGATAGAAAATAATGGAGTATATCTACAAAAAGGTATTACACCTTATTATATATAAAGGGCTGTAACCTCAAATTTGAGGATACAGCCCTTCACTTATCTTTATAATTCTATTACGCAGCTGCAGGAGCAGGCAGACCACCGGCAATAAGGATGGCTACCAACAGACCTAAGATGGCGTACAACTCCGGGAACACTGCCAATACCATGGTTGTACCAAAAGCATTGTGTCCACCACCGATAGCTGAGATACCGTTTGCACAAACCTTTGCCTGACGAATGGCAGAGAACAACGCTACCAGACCCAATGCCAAACCGGCACCGAATACAGCGGCTGCCTGGAACATGGTTACGTTTGCGACCAAATAGGTCTTCAAGATGAAGAATCCCACAAAACCATACAGACCCTGTGAAGAAGGCAAAGCAGCCAAACCGATGTATGAACCACTGGCACCCGGATTCTTCTTGTATGCGCCAATCGCAGCATTACCACAGATTGTAACTCCGTATGCACTACCAATACCGGATAAACCCACTGCAAGGGCTACACCTAAATACGCTAAAATGATTTCCATAATCTTATTTACTTTTTAATTTATTATTCTATTTGTTTACTTGTTACTTTTTCAATTAAGATGCACGCTCTTTTACCTTGTGCAGATGGAACGGATTGTAAGCCTTACCTCCTCCTTCATAATCGGCGTTCTTGAAGAACTCCACGAAGGTGAGTCGCATGGGGTGTACAAAGCTACTAATCATACACAGAGCAAAGTTGATGCCGTGACCAAAGAGTAGTATGAACAGAAATACCAATTCATGTACAACCGGCACTTGCGGACTCATATCCACTGCCAGACTATTGAACACACTTCCCAAGACACCGCCGGTGAGACCTAGGGCGAACAAACGGATGTAAGAAAGTAAGTCACCCAACAAGCCGGTTGCCATATTGTAGGTACTCCACACACCGGAAGCTAAATTGGAGAATACACCCAACACGGGTTTCTTGTAACCATCCGGGCTGTTGAAAAGATAGATACCTACCGCTGCTACTGCCAAGAGAGCATAGAAGAGATACAGCACTGCCATTGGCCACTCGACACCGCAAGCCGGTACGCCAAAGATGAGTACCAATAAGATGAGTGCAGCCACCCAAGAAAGTTTACCTACGGCAAACTGCCATCCGTACAAGCGGGCTGTCTTAACGCCGGAAAGCGTCATTCCCAACAGAACTTGTACCAAGCCGATAATGACTGATATAACCATCATTGGACTGTAACCAAAGAGCGTAAAATTATTCTCGCTGATGAAATAGTGCTTCACCGGAGCCAACACTGCCCAATCGCTCGTTGATAAGTCAATACCAAAGAAGGAACCGGTAAGCAAACCGCACAGCACCGTCATACCGCCCAAGAAAAGTCCTAGACTTCCATACGCCTTCATATCTCCACCTTTTCTATAGATAAAGAAACTCGCCAACATGATAAGCAGACCGTATCCGGCATCTCCCATACACAAGCCGAAGAACAACATGAAGAAGGGAGCAAAATAGACGGTTGGGTCTAAATCACGATACTTAGGCAAGGAGTACATTCGCAAGATGGGTTCAAACAAACGGCTGTACGCGTTGTTGGTAATCCGGATAGGCACATCATCATCCATAATCTCCGGAGAAGACATCTCGTAGTATGCATGATGTGATATAAGGAATTGTTCAACAGAATCTGCTTTTTCCTCTAATACCCAACCATTTATCAACTTCACATAATCTTGAGCTACGCTCTCCGTATTGAGCTTTACTTGTGAAAGATCGGAAGCGTTCTCGTATGCCACCAAAGCGGCACGCAGGGAATCCTGTTCCTCACCATAGAGACGCAACAGAGTTTGGCGGACGGTTTGAACATTAGCTTCCTCCTTTTGAATCTCCGCTTCGTAATGAGCCGGACCGTAAGGAGTCAGTGTGACTTCCTCGGCCTTGATATCCGGACACTCCTTTGCTACCAGCACAAAATAGATTCGCTTATTCAGTTCGCTCACCACCATGAGCGGAAATTCCTCCTCCCACTCTTTGCGAAAACTACCGGACTGACAGGTGAAGTAATACGGATGGTATCCCGTAGCCTCCAGCTTTTGAAACGCATTACGATCAAACTCGCCCCACGGTTCTGCCTTTATCAAGTCTCGCTTGAGTGATTCTACAGACAAGAGATGTTTCTTTTCCTCTTCGAAGAGAGCATCCACCTGTGACGGTATCTCTTTACCACGCTCCACATCCATCGAACGTGGCGTATAGGTGTTGGTATCCTTCAAACCGGCAGCCAAAGTCTCGAGTTGCGTTAAGGTGCGACGGCAGTGCTCAGCCTTGTCCATAGCCTCCTGTAATTCAGCAGACATAGCACCCTGCTGCAACTCAGCCACATGCACCAATCCCAGTTCACGCAAATCTTCCAAGAAGGAAGCATACTCGACACTTGACACAAGCATGGTGATTTTTTTCATTTTATCAATCATGCCTCGACCTCCTTTCTTTTTTGCTGGAGCGATTTCAGAATCTTCTGTGATGATTTAGATAGATTCTCCTCGTCCTCCATGAATCGTTTTATCTTACGTACGGCCTCCTCGTATCCCGGTATCTGCACTTTCTCAAAGAGGTTCACTTTCTGAGTGGTCTTCTTACGTGCATGTTCCAAGAGACCCAATTTGGCGAGTACGAACTCTCGTTCTATAGCAGTTTCCGCCAATCCCTGAAGCACTCGAATACCATCAAAGTACCACTTCGGGCTACTGAAGATTCCGAAAGGTTTCGTATCCAACTGTATGCTCTTTAGTATCGGTACTCGTACGCCGGCTATCTTCTTCACATCCAGTTCTACATGACTGAGTGAGACAAGAGAGGCATCGAACTCCCCCCATAAGGCATACATGGATTCATATCCCTGTATTCGGCTTTCGAGTTCCGCTTCGAGACGAGCAGCATCTTCCTTGCTCTTTTTCACCTCAAGTCGCAAAGCCGTCTCCTTGCTCTTAATGATAGGCAGGGTACGTCTACGCAGCTTGAGTTGCTTTTCAATCTGCTGTAACGAGGTCTTATTATATTGAAACTTTATCGCCATATATTTATAAATAATGTGTTACGAGAACACCCTTTACTTCCAATATATATCGGTGAATTCCTTCTTGATGTTCACCTCTTCCTGTTTAAAGTACTTACGGAATAGTTCCCACGTAACATCGAGCATCTCGGTGGTATCCAAGTTTACATCGATTGCCAACACACGGGTAGCATACTCTTTAGCAAAGTCCAAACAGCGGTTATCATACTCCGTCAAATCGAAACCGTTCTCCAATTTTGTCTTGGCATTGGCAGCATCGGAGTACAAGCGAATGGCTGCATTCATAACCTGTGAGTGATCCTTACGTGTCTTCTTACCCGCCACAAGTTGTTTCAAACGAGACAGAGAGCGGAACGGATCCACAATAACTTTACCAATGTCGGAATCGCGACGCAGATAGAGCTGACCTTCTGTAATATAACCGGTATTATCCGGCACAGCGTGAGTAATATCGCCACCACTCAACGTGGTCACTGCAATAATGGTGATAGAACCACCACCGGCACTCTCCGGGAACTGCACAGCCTTCTCGTAAATCTTTGCCAAGTCGGAATAGAGAGATCCCGGCATGGAGTCCTTAGATGGAATCTGATCCATACGGTTGGAAACGATGGAAAGAGAATCCGCATAAGAAGTCATATCGGTCAACAAAACCAATACTTTCTCATGCTTCTCTACGGCAAAATATTCGGCTGCGGTAAGAGCCATATCCGGAATCAACAAACGCTCTACGGCAGGATCTTCGGTTGTATTCATGAATGCCACGATACGATCCAACGTACCGGCATTAGAGAAGGTATTGCGGAAGAAGTAGTAGTCGTCATTCGTCATACCCATACCGCCCAAGATAATCTTATCTGCCTTAGCACGCAAAGCTACCATTGCCATAACCTCGTTAAAAGGTTGATCCGGATCAGCAAAGAACGGAATTTTCTGACCGGACACCAAGGTATTGTTCAAGTCGATACCGGCAATACCGGTAGCAATCAATTCACTTGGCTGTTTACGACGTACCGGATTCACACTTGGTCCGCCAATCTCCACTTCCTTACCCTCGATAGCGGGACCGTCATCGATTGGGTTACCGTAGGCATTGAAAAAACGACCGGCCAATTGGTCACTCACCTTCAGAGAAGGTGCCTTACCCAGGAACACCACCTCGGCATTGGTTGGGATACCGCCGGTACCCTCAAACACCTGGAGTGTAACCTCATCTCCCATGATACGCACCACCTGCGCCAACTTACCGTCTATGGTAGCCAACTCATCGTAGCCTACGCCGGTAGCCTTAAGTGAGCAGGTAGCTTTCGTTATCTGGTTGATTTTTGTATATATCTTTTGAAATGCTGTTGAAGCCATATTCTGTTACTTTTTTATTGGATTCATACGTCATGCTTTTTTGGTTTCGAGCATGTCTACCAATTGTTTTTTATAAGAAGCATACTGTTCAGACTGATAAACGGAATAGTTCATCTGCTTGCCCACATTGATGAGTTTCTTGAAGAAACTTGATACCTCTTCAAAATTATCGAAGGCTACCGGAGTGGTGCATACCAGTACCACAAGGTCGAGCAACTCACGCTGACGATCAATCGGAGTCACGGCATCTACTTCATCGAATGCATCCTGTTGCAGTATCAGATAGTCGATAAACTCGGATTTCCAGAAGGTTACGTGATAGTCAACCGGTACACCGTCATCACCCAAAATATTAATCTGTTCGGCAATCTCCTTACCACGCTGCATACGGGTCTTAAGGTCGTTTATCTTACCAATCCACTCGCTATCAATACGCTTTGAGATGTAATCAGCAAATTCCGGATATTCCAAATATTTAGAATAAGAGTCGATGGGGTTCACAGCCGGATAACGTTTCTTATCGGCACGATCCTGCTCCAAGCCATAGAAGCAACGAGCCACCTTCTTAGTTCCCTCGGTAACAGGTTCCTTCAAGTTACCACCTGCCGGTGACACTGTACCCAAGAAAGTGATGGAACCTACCTCTCCATTGTTCAGATAGACATATCCTGCGCGTCCGTAGAAGTTGGATATCAAAGCAGACAAGTCCATAGGGAAAGCATCCTGACCCGGAAGTTCCTCCATACGGTTAGACATCTCACGCAAAGCTTGCGCCCAACGAGATGTTGAGTCTGCCATCAACAACACACGCAATCCCATGGAGCGATAATACTCAGCCATAGTCATTGCTGTGTAGACGGACGCCTCACGAGCTGCCACAGGCATGTTGGAAGTATTAGCAATAATGATGGTTCTCTCCATCAACTTACGTCCGGTATGTGGGTCAATAAGTTCCGGAAACTCGGTGAAGATTTCCACCACCTCATTGGCACGCTCACCGCAAGCAGCAATGATTACGATATCCGCCTCGGCCTGTTTGGAGATAGCATGCTGAAGTACGGTTTTACCTGTTCCGAACGGACCGGGGATGAATCCAGTTCCGCCTTCTACAATCGGGTTCCAAGTATCGATGGTACGTACACCCGTTTCCAACAATTTGAAGGGACGGGGCTTCTGCTTATAATTCGTCATAGCGAACTTCACAGGCCAGTGCTGTATCATGTTCACCTCTACCTCTTTCCCCTTTTCGTCCACAAGGGTTGCAATGATATCGTGTATCTTGTACTCTCCGGCCGGTGCAACGCTCTTGACGGTAGCTTTACCCTTCAGCTGGAAAGGTACCATAATCTTAAGCTTTTGGGAGTTTTCAATCACCTCGCCCAACCAGTCGGAAGCAATCACTGTATCGCCGGGTTTAGCCAAAGGAGTGAACCCCCAAAGGCGGTCATCGTCAAGAGGATTGGTATACTCTCCTCTTTTTAGGAAGACGCCCTCCATTTTATCGAGGTCATTCTGCAAGCCGTCATAGTTTTTTGACAGCATGCCGGGAGCCAGTTGCACCTCGAGCATACGACCGGTAAATTCGGCCACGGCTCCTACTTTCAATCCACGCGTACTTTCGAATACCTGCACGTAGACATCGGCTCCGATTATTTTGATAACCTCTGCCATAAGTCGGTCGCCACCGGTGGTGATATAACAAATCTCACCCTGTGCTACCGGTCCGTCTACACGTAGGGTAACCATATTGGAAACCACGCCGTTAACTGTTCCTTTCGTCATAGTATAGTACTTTTTCTTTATTTTTTAAATTCGTCGGGCACCCGGGCTTCACCGCGCAGGTTCTCTATTATTTCACGGAAGATTCGCTTACCGTTCTCCACATCGAGTACCGACCAGCGTTCCAAAATCTCAAGTTTAACGAGATATACAAAAACTGCTTCTATGGAGAAGATATCTTTTTCCTCTATCTCGTCAAGCCACATCCACTTGAGGGCATCGAGTTTGCGTTCCTTCTCTACCGGGTCTTCCACGTCAACTATTTTTAGGAGGTCGACCATGTAGTCATACTCGTTTCGCAGCCCGAAGTCGTGCGTATTATTTTCACGAATCATCTCGTTCACCTCATTGTCTCCTTGTATATAGTCCGACACGCCCCACCCATTTTTACGGGCTATGAGCGCTGTGAGGATGTTGGTTACGTGGAGCATACGTTCGTACCACTCCCGCATAACGCGGTTGGGGCACTGCATAGCGTAAGCAAGATAGTCAAAGCCAAGCGCATCATCCGGAAAATAGCCGCTCTTATCCTTATTAAAAGAATAGTTACGGGCAAACTCCGACATAAAAGCCGGAAAACGATGTACATTGAAGTTCATCTCGCGTGCCGAAGTGATAAGATCCAGATACTGCTCATGAGTGAAGTCACCCTTTTGATTGGTTTCGGCTTCCGGATTCTTAAGGAGTGCCAACAGGTTGCGACAATCGTACTGCAAGAAATAATAGTGGAGCAGCGCTCTATCGGAGTCTGTTAACACCTCATCGAGCTGCTCTTTGAACTGTCGCACGGTCATTACCGGAGTTTGGGAGGTCAACGAAAGTTCCGGCAACCCCGCCATCAAACAATAATAACTAGCCATTATCTATTTTCTTGGTACATGAACAATTAGTATAACATATCCAGAAGTTCCGGACGGACAATGGTCTCGAAGAATTTTTTAAACTCCTCCTCACCAAAGTTTACCTTGTAGGCTCCATCTGCCGGAGAGATAGAGAAGATTGCCTCCGAACCGTTTACCTGATTGATGGTAACGCCCTTGTCAAGAAGGGATTTTGCATGTTGTGCAAAATATTTCTTCAAACCCTCTGCCTCCTCTGCATTAATAGTGATGGGTTCTTCGGTAGACCATCTCTCTGCTAAGGTTACAATAAATTTGTTCAAATAGTCCTTGTCGGCAACAAAGCCTTTAACGGTCTGCGAAACGGTCTCGTTGGTGAGTACGGTTGCCACATCGGACTTGAGTGCTTCCAGGGCACGTTCGAAGTACATTTTGAGTTCCGAACGAGTGTTTTTGTTTAGATCTTCGGCTTTTTTCTCTGCCTCGGCAACAATGGCTGCTGCCTTAGCTTGCGCTTGTTCTATAATGGAATCGGCGTCGGAATGAGCCTTGTCTACGATCTGCTGAGCTTGCGCGTTGCCCTTCTCTACACCTTCTTGGTAGAGCTTATCGGCGAGCTCCTGTATTTTACTGTCCATCATGTAATGCTTTTAATACAACTAATTCTGTTTATTTGCGCCCAAAGTTACAAAAATTCATGGATAATAACAAAAAAGTATTTGCTTTTTTTCGGAAAGAGGCAAAATAAGAGAATATATAGGGATTTTTGGAACACTTTTTAGAACACTCTTACGCAACATTCGGTTTTTATAAGATGCTCTATCTATAAAAAAGGTGCAAGACCTAAATCTTGCACCTCACATTGTTCTTGAGCAGTGGATTACTACTGACTCAAAACCTTGACGTAGATATTCACGCCATCACGGCGTAGGTATCAATAGAATAGTATTAATAAAATCCTTAAACATTGTAAGCGGTTTCTCCGTGTTCGTAAACATCGAGACCCTCCTCTTCAATACGCTCGGTAACACGCAACCCAAAGATTTTGTTGATGACGAGGAAGAGAACAAGTCCCAAGCCGAAGGACCATGCTACGATAGCCAACTCACCGATAACCTGTGTCAGAAGAGAACATCCTGCTTCGGGCTCTGCGAATATACCGGTAAGGATAATACCGGTAAAACCGGATATTCCGTGTACGGAAACAGCACCTACAGGGTCATCTATCTTAAGTTTCTGGTCAATTACGTCTACAGAAATACACATTACTACAGAGGTAATCAGACCGATGAAGAAGGCCGAAGCGATAGACACGCAGTCACAACCCGCTGTAATACCAACCAAGCCTGCCAACACTCCATTGCAAACCATAGAAAGAGATGGTTTCCCATACACAACCCAAGTATAAACCAAAGCCGTTATACCACCTACGGCCGCAGCCATATTAGTGGTAATCATAATATGAGAAATGGCGATTGCATTATCTAGGCCGTCAGCTCCAATCGTGGATCCCGGGTTAAAACCGAACCATCCCAACCAGAGGATGAACACGCCGAGAGCTGCAAGGGTAAGGTTATGACCGGGAATGGCGCGAGCCTTACCATCCTTACCATACTTCCCATGACGGGGACCAAGTACAATAGCACCGGCCAAAGCGATGAAACCGCCACATGAGTGAACCACAGCACTACCTGCGAAATCGTGGAAGCCCATCTGTGCCAACCAACCTTCGGAACTCCAAACCCAGTGTCCCTCAATGGGGTATATAAAAGCGGAAATAAGCACAGAATAAAGAATGTACATGGAGAACTTTGTACGTTCTGCCATAGAGCCGGACACGATGGTTGCAGCAGTAGCACAGAAAACGGTCTGGAAGATGAAGTAACACTCGCTTGGAACATTGTCCGGAATAAGCCCCGTTGTTCCTTCCCCGGTGAAGAAGAATCCGTTCCAACCAAAGAACCCACCTCCTACTCCAAACATTAGGCTAAATCCCAATACCCAATAGAGTACCGAACCTGCCATAAAGTCTACGAAGTTCTTCATCAAGATATTAGCGGTATTCTTGGCACGTGTCATGCCCGCCTCAACGAGCGCAAATCCCGGCTGCATCCAGAAGACCAGCATAGCTCCCAAAATTACCCACACCGTATCGAGGCTACTCACCTCTGTTTCGGCACCGTCAGCAGCCATGACGGGAGCAAAGCTTCCCAACATGAGCAGTGCGGCACACAGTTTCTTATATAAGTTTGTTCGTTTCATAATTTTATCGTCTTTGTCTTTTGTGTATCTAAAAAATCTTACCTTGTATATATATAGAATTCTGTGTCTGTGTTGCCTTTAGTTTTCCTGTTCTGCATTGTAAAGAGCGATATCACCTCTTTCGCCTGTACGTATACGGATGGCATCTTGTACCGGTATCACGAAGATACGTCCATCACCAATTTCGCCGGTTGCCGCAGTCTTGAGAATTGCCTGTATGGTACGCTCCACATTGATATCGCGAACCACAATACTTACCAATACTCGTTCGATGCAACTGGTATCGTAACAAACACCACGGTAGATACGCGCCTGGCGCGCTTTACCTTCACCTCTCACTTCGTAGTAGGAGAACCACTCGATGTCTGCCTTGAGCAGTGCATCTCTTACCTCCTCAAATTTGGAGCGGCGAATGATTGCTTCAATTTTTTTCATTTTACGTTTTCTTTTTAGATGGTTTCTTTGTTTTGTTCGTATATAAGTATGTTTTGTGCAAACACTA
>CAYSOK010000003.1:0-16261 GCA_964432645.1 uncultured Bacteroidaceae bacterium
TGATGAAGTGCCAGTACTTACGTGCTGAGTTACAGTCGCGCTGGATGTTACCGATCAACTCGGAATAAGTCTTACATGCGGTATCAAAACCGAAGGAAGTCTCAATCTGTGCGTTCTTAAGGTCGCCGTCGATGGTCTTGGGACAGCCGATTACCTGTACGCCATATTCCTTAGCGGCATAGTACTCTGCCAAGACGCAAGCGTTGGTGTTAGAGTCATCACCACCAATGATAACCAGAGCCTTGATGTTCAGCTCGCGCAGGATAGAGATACCCTTCTCGAACTGCCATTCCTCTTCGAGCTTGGTTCTACCGGAACCGATGATATCGAAACCACCGGTGTTACGATACTGGTCGATGATATCGGCAGTAAGCTCCATATACTTATGGTCTACCAATCCGCCGGGACCCAAAATGAAGCCGTAGAGTTTGCTATCCGGGTTAATGGACTTGATACCGTCGAACAAACCGGAGATAACGTTGTGTCCACCGGGAGCCTGACCTCCGGAGAGGATTACACCCACGTTGATTGCCGGCTGGCCGGTAGCCTCGCCTTCAGCGAACTCAATAACGGGCATTCCGTAAGTGTTCGGGAACAACTTCTTAATCTCAGCTTGATTGTCAACACTCTGAGTAGGAGCACCTTCTACCGCCTTTACCGGACCCTGGAGGGCTTTGGGCAATTTGGGCTGGTAAGCTGCTCTTGCAATTTGTAATGCGCTTTTTTCCATACCTAATTATATATATGTTTCTACTTTATTGTATTATCGTTATTTACAATCAGCTACAAATTTAGAGAAAAACTGTCATATAACGTATGAATACGCGAAAAAAGCGCATAAAAAAATTATTTTTCTTGATTTCTGTCCTGTTTATACCATTTTTTTTGTATCTTTGGCGATTGATATGTCGAATATACTAAAAAGTAAGATTATGGCTAGTAGAAAAGATTTGAAAAAAGATATCCGTTATGCTACGGATTGGGCTTTAGATAACGCACTGAAAGTTTTGTTGTTTAAGAAGGATGTAGATGCTGCCGGTGTGCGCAAGTTGATTCTTGATATTTGTGCATGTCACGACGAGGCGATTGCTCGCATCTCTCACGTGGAGAAGGGTGCCGAGAAGGCTTACTTTGCATCGGTACGTAAATACTACGTGGACGGTTTGGACGCTTTCTACGAAGGCTTGGAGAAATTGGCTTAATCGTAGTGCTTTTATAGATGAGTAAAAAGAACAATCTTGCCCACAAACTTCTGTATGGATGGATGGGGTGGACTTCCGTGGTTACGGAGGAACTGCCCGAGAGGTGCATCATCTGTTTGGCTCCTCACACCAGTAATTGGGATTTTATTATGGGCATGCTCTTCAGTCGTGCTCAGGGATTTCGCAGCAACTTCTTGATGAAAAAGGAGTGGTTCTTCTGGCCGGTGGGGGTGATGATGCGTAAGTTGGGGGGTATCCCGGTGTTCCGCAGCAAAAAAAGCAGCATGACGGACCATTTGGCAGAGGTGGCCATGCGGAGTAGAACCTTTCGTCTTTGCATCACTCCGGAGGGCACTCGCAAGTTGAATCCCGATTGGAAACACGGCTTCTACTACATAGCTCTCAAGGCGGAGATTCCCATACTGCTGTACACACTCGATTACGAGAAAAAAGAGATAACGTGTACGAAGAGAATTGTCCCGAGCGGAGATGTGGAGCAGGATATGCGTACCATAAAGTTACATTATAAAGATGTAAAGGGCAAGTATCCGGAGAAATTTTCAATAGGAGACATTGAAGCATGAAGAAACATATAATTGCATTCCTGGCGGGAACCCTCCTGCCGGGAATGACTCTTTTAGCACAAAACAAAGACGCGGGGGTGGAAAGGGAACTCAAAGGCTATTTCTCCAACTACCTTCCGGAGGGGTTGTCTACGCACGATTCTTATTCTCTTAAGAGTTATTCTATCGACCCTAAAAGTAAAACCATAAAGATGGCGGTGAGTACGGCATTTGCTTATCAGCCGTTTACTCCGGAACGTTTGGAGCGTATCAAGACGAGTATCTCACAACTGCTCTCTTCACCGTACGATTCCTATAAATTGTCTATCTCGGTAGATGGGGTAAATGTGGAGAATCTTATACCGAATGTGTTGCGTAACAAACCGTCGGACTCCTTGCTGTGGGGCAAATTGCTGTATGACGGTGAACCGTGGGTGAACTGCATCTCCAAGCCTTATCGAGTGACATCGGGCTTGTTCAACAAGCATCTCACGGTGTGGGCTTCGCACGGCAAGTATTATAAGAACGAGCGCGGGAGTTGGTCTTGGCAACGACCTCATCTCTTTACGACGGCAGAGGACCTTCTGTCGCCCACCTTTGTCTATCCGTTTCTTATCCCTATGTTGCAAAATGCCGGAGCGGTGGTCTATTCGCCACGCGAACGCGATTGGCAGAAACGCGAGGTGATTGTGGACAATGATTCCTGTACTGCAGGTATCTACAGCGATGCATCCGCTAAGTATGCATGGGAGCAACTGGATGGGGTAGAGGGCTTTGGCTATCGTCACAGCACCCCCTATATAGACGGAGAGAACCCTTTCCGGGCGGGTACCGTTAGGGGAATACACGCCACATCATCGGCGCGCAACAAGACCGAAGCGCACTGGATTCCGGAGATAGAGGAGGAGGGAGACTATGCCGTGTACGTGGCCTATGCTACGCTGCCAAACAGTGTGCCGGATGCTCACTACACCGTGGTACACCAGGGCGTTGCTACCAATTTTACCGTCAATCAACAGATGGGAGGCGGCACCTGGGTCTACTTGGGAACCTTTCATTTCGGCAAGGGTAAGAGTCACGACAACTCCGTGACCCTCTCCAACTACAGCGACCATCGTGGCATGGTGACCGCCGATGCCGTACGGTTTGGCGGTGGCATGGGCAATATAGCTCGCGGTCCGCTCTCCACCGAAGCCACAACGAGTGGAGTGGCACGCTGCTTCGAGGGAGCACGTTATGCCTGTCAGTGGGCAGGTATGCCTTATTCCGTTTACTCTTCCAAGGGGGGTGAAAACGATTATGGAGACGATATCAATGTGCGTTCCTTGTCCGAGAATTATTTGGCTCGAGGTTCTGTCTTTGTACCCGCCGATTCTGCCTCCGGACTGCGTGTTCCCATAGAACTCTCGTTGGCGCTGCATACCGATGCCGGTGTCACACGTGACAACTCTGTTCTGGGTTCGCTCAGTATCCACACGACAGATTTCAATGGTGGACGTTTCGATAGTAAGTTGCCTCGCAGTGTCTCCCGTGACTTGTGCGACGAGATGCTTACCGGACTCCAACGAGACCTCTCGCAACTGTACGGCAATTGGAGTCGTCGACAAATCTGGAACCGTAATTACAGTGAAACGCGTCTTCCCAATGTTCCATCGGCTATCTTGGAGTTGTTGTCGCATCAAAACTTTAAGGATATGCGTTATGCGCACGATCCCAACTTCAAGTTTCGTGCCGCTCGTTCCATCTATCACTCTCTGTTGAAGTACATCAACGATATGCACGAGACGGATTACGTGGTGCAACCGCTCCCGGTATCTCATTTTTCCGCCATACTGCAAGGCAACGGTAAGGCACAACTCCGCTGGAAAGGTACACAGGATCCGCTCTACAAGAGTGCATCGCCTACCTCTTATATTATATACACGCGCGAGGGCGATAAGGGATACGACAACGGCGTGGTGGTAAAGAACACGGAGGTGACGATAACGGTGAAGCCCAATGTCTTGTACAGTTTCAAGGTGGCTGCCCTCAATGCCGGTGGCGAGAGCTTCCCTTCCGAGGAGTTGGTCGTATATCAATCCTCCGAAGAGAAAGCATCTTCCGTATTGGTAGTGAACGGTTTTCAACGAGTGAGCGGTCCGGCCGTGGTGGAAAACGAATCGGAATGCGGATTCGACCTGGGTATAGACCCCGGTGTGCCCTACATGAAGAGCATAGGGTATGCCGGAAAACAAACCTGCTACACCGCCTCTGCACTGGGCAAGGAGGGAGTAAACGGTTTGGGATACACCGACGATTCGCTCGAGGGAGGTATCTATGTGGGTAACACCTTTGACTACCCCCGTCTCCACAGCGAAGGCATCCTCCAAAGGAAGGGGATAAGCATCTCTTCGTGCAGCAAAAATGCGTTGGAAGAGATGGATGTGCTGGAACTCAAGGAATATCGTCTCATAGACCTGATTTTGGGACTGGAAAGAAACACCCCTTGGCAACTGGGGAAATACAAGAGTTTTACGTCTGATATGCAGAGCCGTATCGCCGGATTTGTAAATCAGGGAGGAAGCATACTTGTATCCGGAGCCTATATCGGCAGCGATATGCAAACCGATGAGGAACGTAGTTTCTGCGAACGTACACTGAAATATCGCTGGGGAGGCGAGGTGGAAAACGACACCGCCACACGTATCGTGGGTATGAACACAGAGATGAACATCCCCCGCACGCTGAACGAACACAGCTATGCAGTGGCTCATCCCGACGTGCTGGAACCCGCCAATGCGCAAGCCTTCACCCCCTTGATTTACGAGAATATGCAGAGTGCCGCCATCGCCTATAATGGTAGTGACTACAAGGCTTTTGTTATGGGATTCCCCTTCGAAAGTATAGAACAGAAGGACAAAAGGAACGAAATAATGGGGGCGATACTCGATTTTCTCCTTAAATAGTAAGGTTAAATGAAAGAAATAATATAATTTTGTGCAGTTAAACAGAATAGGATATGAAAACTTATAGCATTCAGACCAACCCTTCGGGGACACGGCATATAGAGATAAACGAAGAGCACTTGGCAACGATTGAACGTTATTCGCTCTTTGATCATCTCATAGATAGCAACGGAATCGTGGACGAATCCGTGTTGGAGAAATTGCGTCTCACGCTGCGCTCTCTCATCATGTCACAGACGGAACCGGAAAAGGAACTACTCACGTTGGCACTCGATGTGGTATTCCACAACAACATGAAGGCTCTGGGACTCTACAATCTGGTAAACGTGTATGTTACATGGCTTGACGAGAAGAAACAGCAAGACGAATCACAAAAGATAATAGAGGAAACACTTTGAAGGAGTATCGATTGACCGACTGGTTGCCTACAACCAAAAAAGAGATGGAGTTAAGAGGCTGGACGCAGGCAGATGTTATTCTGTTCAGCGGCGATGCCTACGTAGATCACCCATCGTTCGCCGTAGCGGTGGTGAGTAGATTGATGGAAGCTGTAGGGTTGAAGGTGGCAGTGGTGCCACAGCCCGATTGGCACGGAGACTATCGCGATTTTAAGAAGTTGGGACGTCCGCGTCTCTTCTTTGCCATAGCTCCGGGGTGCATGGATTCTATGGTGAACAAATACACGGCTGCCCGCCGTTTGCGCAAGGAGGATGCTTATTCCCCGGACGGCAGACACGATATGCGTCCGGAGTATCCCACCATCGTCTATACAAAAATCCTTAAGGAGTGCTTTCCGGAGGTTCCGGTGGTGATTGGAGGTATTGAGGCATCCCTGCGACGCGTGTCGCACTACGATTATTGGCAGGATACGCTGCGTAGGTCCATCTTGTGCGATTGTGGTGCCGACCTCTTGGTCTATGGCATGGGAGAACGCCCCATGACCGAACTCTGTGAACGTGTGCAGGGGGTGACCGGCGGCGACCACGAACTCGATACCGCCACCTTTAAACAGGTGGTCAACGATATACCGCAGACCGTCACGCTGCAGCAGAAGAGTACCATTCCGGGAGGTATCCAACCGGAGGATATTGTGCTGCATAGTTATGCTGAGTGTCTGGCGGATAAGAAGAAACAAAGTGAGAACTTTCGACATATAGAGGAGGAGTCGAACAAGTGGCATGCACAGCGCATACTGCAAGAAACGGACAACCGATATGTGGTGGTGAATCCACCCTATCCTCCGTTGACGCAGGAGCAGTTGGACCATTCCTTCGACTTGCCTTACACCCGTCTGCCGCACCCCAAATACAAGGGGAAACGCATTCCGGCGTACGATATGATTAAGTTCTCTGTGAACATACATCGCGGTTGTTTCGGAGGATGCGCCTTTTGTACCATATCGGCACATCAGGGCAAGTTCATCATGAACCGCAGCAAGGAGAGCATCCTGCGTGAGGTGAAAGCCATCACCGAGATGCCGGACTTCAAAGGATATCTCTCGGATTTGGGTGGTCCATCGGCCAATATGTATGGCATGAGGGGCAAGAACACGGTTCTTTGCGAGAAGTGTAAGAAACCATCGTGCATACATCCGAGGGTGTGCCCGAACCTCAATACCGACCACACGGCGCTGCTCGATGTCTACCATGCAGTGGATGCACTGCCGGGCATCAAGCGTAGTTTTATCGGTAGCGGTGTGCGATACGACCTGCTCTTGCACGAGAGTGACGACGAGAAGGTGAACAAGAGTACTCGAGAGTACACACGAGAACTCTTGGAACGACATGTGAGCGGAAGACTGAAGGTGGCACCGGAGCACACGGACGACACGGTGCTATACATGATGCGCAAACCTCCTTTCAAACTCTTTCACGAGTTCAAACGCGTCTTTGACCGTATAAACGAGCAGGGGAATCTGAAGTTGCAGTTGATACCCTACTTCATCAGTTCCCATCCCGGATGCACGGCGGAACACATGGCGCAGTTGGCGGTAGAGACCAAGCAGTTGAACTTCCACCTGGAGCAGGTGCAGGACTTTACGCCCACACCTATGACAGTGAGTACGGAGACATGGTACACGGGGTATCACCCCTATACTCTTACCCCGGTGTTCAGTGCCAAGAGACCCAACGAGAAGCAGGAGCAACGCATGTTTTTCTTCTGGTATCTTCCGGAGGAGAAACATCGTATTATCGGTAAGTTGCAATCCATGCATCGCCCCGACCTCATAAAGAAGCTCTATCCGGGCGACGGGTTTACCCGTAAAACGACCGAACAAGCTCCTCGCAAGCGTAGTGACAAAGAAAACAAAACAAGACATAATAGACGTAGATAATGAAAAAGATTCGACCCTTAAGTACAGTGGCAGCGGTAGCCCTTTTGTCGGTTTCCCTGTGGGCGGTACCCGCAAAACGAATCACCCGAAGTGTGACACAGAGTGACGGTTCTGTCATTCAGGTTACACTCGTGGGCGATGAGTTCTGCCATTATTTTATCACGGAAGACAGTATTCCGGTACGCGAAGGGGAGGATGGATACTTTTATTATATAGAAGGGGATTCCCTACACCTTTCTACCATGGAAGCACATCCTTCGGCAAGGCGTTCCGAAGCAGAGAAGAAATTCTTGCAAAGGAACACCGATTCGGTAAAAATACATATCCGGAATTTTATTAAGAAGAGAAGGGAGAGGCATCCCGGATTCGGTCGGCGTCGTGCCCTCGGAATCGATACCCTCTCTACGGATACTACCGCTTCCGTAACCCAAAGAGCCGTCTCACAGTCTTCCGCTTTGCAGGGACAAAAAAGGGTGTTGGTGCTCTTGGTGGAATACAGCGATAAGAGCATGATACACACACAGCAGGAGTTTTCCGATATGCTCAATCAAGAAGGATACTCCGTGAACGGAAGTGTGGGGAGTGCAAGAGACTATTTCTTGGATCAGTCCGGCGAACTCCTTGATTTGCAGTTCGATGTGGTTGGTCCCTATACCTTGTCCAACAATATGGCATACTATGGAAAGAATAATTATAGCTCCTACGATACGAATGTCGGAACCATGGTAAAGGAGGCGTGTACCCTGGCCAAAGGGGATGTCGACTTCTCTAAATACGATTGGGACGGCGACGGCATCGTGGATGCACTTTTCGTCTATTATGCCGGATTCAGCGAATCGGAGGGAGCTTCCACCAATACCGTGTGGCCTCATTCTTCTACTCTGGTGAATGAATCGGGTGCAGCCATACGACTGAATGGATATACCATAAACAGTTATTCCTGTTCCAGTGAGTTGAGAGGTACATCCGGTCAGCAGATGTCGGGTATCGGAACCCTTTGTCATGAGTTTAGTCATCAGATGGGCTTGCCGGATACGTACGATGTTTCCTCCAATTCGGGATACGGCATGCAGTCGTGGGACTTGATGCACTCGGGTAACTACAACCAAAAGGGCTATGTGCCTCCCTGCTATACCGCAATGGAACGTTATTATTTCGGTTGGCTTACGCCCAAAGAACCGGAAACTCTCGTCACGGACATGAAGTCTCTTTCCGAGAGTCAGGAGGCTTATATCTTGCGTAACGATGCCTATTCCAATGAGTTCTACCTTTTGGAGAATCGTCAACCGATTAAGTGGGACTCCTCCTTGGAGGGGCACGGACTACTGATTACTTATGTGGATTACAATGCGACGACTTGGAGTAACAACAAATTAAACACCAACTCCTCTCACCAATGCTATACGGTAGTACCGGCAGACAACAATACCAACAAGACAACCGTTGCCGGTGATATCTATCCGGGTACTTCCGGCAATAGTTCGTTTACCAATACCTCTACGCCGGCGGCTACGCTCTATTATAAGAACAGTGACGGTACAAAATACTTGAACAAACCCATCTACAACATTTGTGAAGAGGATGGAAGAATCAGTTTCAGTTACATGGTAGAACCCACCATCCCCACTCCCGAGGTGTTGAGTGCCGATGAGATACGTGCAAACAGTTTTGTGGCGCACTGGAATGCAGTGGACGAAGCAGAGGAGTACGAAGTGGAACTATCTATCGCACTGCCGGATACAAGTGTCGTAAGTCTGATAAGCGAAGACTTCAGCAACTTCCCATCGGGTAGTCTTATCCCTGTCAATGTAACCTCCAATTTGGACCAGTACACGCAAACTACCGGGTGGAGTGGACAGAATGTGTTTGTACGCAACGGATATGTCTTGATAGGAAGTAGCGGTGTGAACGGTTGGTTGCAAACACCTATTTGCGAATCCGAGACGCAACTCTATAGTCTCACCATCGAAGTAACTCCGTATAGCTCAGGTATTTCCAATACTTATACCGTCTATGCCGTAGACGAGGACGGAAACAAGTTGGCTGAGATTTCTTTTGTAGCATCGGAAGCAACCACAAAGAATCTTTTAGCAAGCGTAACGAAGCCGTGTGCTTTTCGCATCGTTCCCGCCAACCGCTCTTATATAACTAAGGTGGAGGTACGTGCTTCCAAGGATGGTTCTACGGACGAAGACAACATCGTGGGGCTCTTCTACACGACCGACACCGAATACTTCTTCGACGCACTCACCGAGAAGCAATACTACTATCGAGTGAAGTCCATCTCCGGAAATGTGCAGTCCGAATGGAGCGACTATATTTCCGTCCCCATCGGTCTCAAGGGAGATGCCGACGGAAACGGTATCGTAACGGTAGGAGATATCACCGCCGTAGCAAGTTACATCTTGAACAATAGTGATATACAAACGGAAGCTGCCGATATGGACGAGGATGGAGCAATCACGGTAAGCGATATCACATCCATCGCATCGACAATTCTTACGAAAGAACAATAAATAATATACAATAGAGAAAGTATAAAGAAGATGAAAGTAACAGAAGAATCCTCTATCTACTATATTGGAGTAGATGACTTGGATATTGACTTCTTTGAGGGTCAATACATCGTTCCCGAGGGAATGGCGTACAATTCGTATGTTATCATGGACGAGAAGATTGCCGTCATGGATACGGTAGACGAACGCAAAAGTGCTGAGTGGCAGGCGAATTTAGAGAAGACATTGCAGGGACGCACCCCTGACTATCTGGTGGTGCAGCACATGGAGCCGGATCACTCTGCTAACATGATGTGGCTGTTGGAGAAGTATCCTTCCTGTACGTTGGTATGCTCAGCCAAGGCTCGTAGCTTTGTCGATCAGTTCTATCCGGCAGGCGTTAAGAATGCTGTCCGGGTGGTGAAAGAGGGAGATACCCTTGCGCTCGGAACTCATACACTGCATTTCTATGCAGCTCCCATGGTTCACTGGCCGGAGGTCATTGTGACGTACGAGGAAAGCGAGAAGGTTCTCTTTGCTGCCGATGGCTTCGGTAAGTTTGGAGCACTCTGCAACGAGACCGATGATTGGGCTTGTGAGGCACGTCGATATTACTTCAATATCTGCGGTAAGTACGGTGTCAATGTACAGGGCTTGCTGAAGAAGGCCGCAACGCTGGATATCCAAACCATCTGTCCTTTGCATGGTCCTATCCTGAAGGAGAACTTGGGCTATTATATTGGTTTATACGACACTTGGAGCAAGTACGAACCCGAAACAAAGGGTGTCTTCATAGCATATTGCTCTCTGCACGGCAACACGAAACAAGCCGCTGAACAGCTCGCGGAGTATCTTACGGCAAAAGGTGAAAAGGTGGCCATCTCCGATTTGGTTCGCACCGATATCGCCGAGTGTGTAGAAGATGCCTTCCGCTACGACCGTATGGTATTGGCAGCTCCCACTTATGACGGAACGGTGATGCCCGCCATGGAGGATTTTCTGAGTCATTTAGCCATTAAGACCTATCGCAAAAGAACCGTTGGACTCATCGAAAACGGTACTTGGGCACCGCAAGCTGCTAAGGTGATGCGTGCCAAATTGGAGCAGATGAAGGATATTACTATTGTGGAACCGGTGGTTTCCATCCGCTCCGCAGTAAAGGCAGAGGATGCTGAGGCGTTACAGCAACTTGCCGATGCACTACAAGCATAATTTCATTTATTTTTTTCATATCAGGGCCGATATCCTCCGGGGTATCGGTTCTTTTTTTAATTACGCCATGTCTAAAGGACATTTCTTTTAGTAAATAAAATAATTTTCGTATATTTGCACCGATAAATGTAAATAAACATAAGAAATAGTTGGCGTACGATGTTATTTGAAAAGTTAAACAGCGATGGAGCTATCTTAACGCCCTATCTTGCACAGTTGATTGCACTGGCTTCCGTGATGGGAGTGTTGCTTGCCTGCGTGGTTGCCGTTACGGCTTGGTATTCCAATAGTCGCAAGGTGCGAAAACGTAGGTCGGGATTCACAACCGTCTATTTTTGTATCACCTTTCTCCTGGGTTTCGCAGTTTATTGTGTGGGTCTTATGCCTTATTCCGAAGGCAATGTCCTGCAACAGTTTATTGCCTTGTTGGGAGTAGCCCCCATGGCTTTGGTAGATACGGTAGGGATGTTTTTGCTGCAAACGCAGTGGGGAGATGCCAACGATGCGTGCCGCAGTAGTTGGTTGTATGTCACGATATTTTCTATACTTCATGCTGCGGCGGCTTTTATTAGTACCACGGTGATTATTCACCACTTCGGCTTTAGCTTGGTGGCAAAAATCCGGTTTAGCATAACCTCTCATGTGGGTAAGAAAACGGAGGACCTCTTCATCTTCTGGGGGATGAACGAATCTTCTTATCTGTTGGCCAAGGATATATTGGCGCATGAGACGAAACGCTATCGAATGATTTTTGTGTACGACGGTACGCAGGAGGAGGACGAGGAACACAGTGCGGAGGAGAGCCATCTGCTGAGTTTTCTAAAAATGCCACGTGTCGATTTGCAGCGGTTTAAGGAGCTGAAATGTCTTATCTGTCAACCGTCACGTCGTTTGTCCGACCTGCGTTTGGAGGCTCGAGGTAGAGAAGCGGAAATCATAACCAAGGAGTTGCACATGAACGGACTTGCCCGCATCATTCGCAAGGCAAACGGAACCGTACATCACTTCTTCCTGGGAGACAACGAAGCACGAAATCTGCGTGCCGTTACACTGCTGCGCCACGACCATCTACTTTTAGAGCGTGTTCACGAGGGGAAGATAGTGAAGTTTTATGCTCGTGCCGAGACCACGGGAGTGAGTCAGGCGATAAACGACCTGAACCGGGAACCCGCTATGGAGATACAAATCATTGATGCTTCGGAGCATAGCATACAGTTCCTAAAGAGTCATCCGGAATATCATCCCATACACTATGTAGATATAGATGCGGAGAAGAATTACGGAACCGTGAAGACTCCGTTCCACTGCATGTTGGTGGGATTCGGATGGACCGGACAGGAGGCGCTGCGTTTCCTATATGAATACGGAGCCTTTGTAGACAGTCGTTCCACCATGGCAGAGGACTTCTGCGGTGTTACGGCGGATGGAGAAAAAGCACATGTCTTCCGCTCTCCCTTTACCTGCGATATAGTAGATCCGGAAGTAGGGAAACAGGCGGACATGTTTTTCGGACTTTATCCTGCCATGCGTCAAACAGAGGGCGCTGTACACTTGAATCTGTTGGAAGAATGTTGTGAAAGCGAGGCAGTCTTCAACTTGATAGATGAAGGAGCTAAGACGCTTAATTACATTGTGATAGCTACGGGTAACGACGATATGAATCTGGAGATAGCTATCAATCTCTTTAATCGTATCCGACGGGTGCGTCGCGACATGCAGAAACTCAACCTCTTTGTACAGTGTACATCGGCAGAACGGGCTTTGCATTTTCGTGCCGTGTTGCAGCACTACAATCAGGAGGGCGAGGTGTTGGTGCTCTTTGGAACCAACGAGATGATATACACATATAACCACATCGTTCACAACGAATATGAGATGCGTGGACGCCTCTATAACGAGAGCTATTGTCGTGTAAATCAATCAAAAGACAATTACTGGAAGGTGCGTCACGAGAAGTTGGTAAAACGCGGAACACTGGATGCTCTTGCCTCCCTGCATCGCAAGGAGTGGCAGGATTTCCAAAATGCGTATCATGCTCCCACCAAGGCATATCTCTACGAACAGGCCTGTCCAAAGGTGCGTCCGGTGGAGGAACTTATTCGAATCATCTGTGGCAACGGAAACGAATGCAACTTCAGACGATTCGTGCCTTATCCCATCTCCGATACGGTGAATGCACCGGAGGTGGACAAGCCGGTTTGCGCGATGACACACGATACGCAGAAAGCCACCAAAGCTCTGACCGAAGGCGAGGAACTATTCCTTCGTAATCAGGCACGACTCGAACACCTGCGTTGGAACGCATCGCACGAAGCCATGGGATACATAAGTCTCAATGCATACATTGCGAAAAACGGTGATGACTTTTCACTTGAGCCCTACGAGACCAAACATACATGCAGCGAAGTTCGTCGCTGTCACAACTGTCTTATCGGTTGGGAGGACTTGGATCAAGAGTCCTTAAACACCTGGAATGAGATAGTGGAACACGATGGTTACAGATGGAATCCCGATTATAAATTGGCAGATTTCGGCGTGGTGGCCAATGCCTTATATCACAGTTACACACAAGAACAACACTAGATGGAAGAAAAAAAGATGAAATATTACGCCTTCATTAGTTACAAACGTGAAGACGAAAAGTGGGCCAAGTGGTTGCAGAGTAAACTGGAGAGCTATACGCTTCCGGCATCCATACGTGCTCAGGATGTGAGTATACCTAAAAACATCCGTCCCATATTCCGCGACAAAACAGACTTGTCGGGTACGGTTCTACAGGAATCTCTGGACGATGGTCTGGAACATTCCAAGTTCCTTATCGTGGTCTGTTCGCCCCATGCCAAGGAGTCGCAGTGGGTGAATATGGAGATACGTAAGTTTATCGAATCCGGTAGACAGAATCAGATTATTCCGTTCATCGTTGACGGTGTCCCTATGTCGGAAGACCCTACGAAGGAGTGTTTCCCGGAGGCACTACGCAATCTGCCCAAGGAGCATGAACTCTTGGGTATCAACGTGCTGGAATTGGGTAAGGAACAGGCACTTATCCGTATGGTGAGCACCCTCATGGGAATTCGTTTCGATGCCATCTGGAACCGCCATCGTCGTAGCGTAAAGCGCCGTCGTCTTGCGCAGATTGCGTTGGGAGGATTCGTGATAGCAGCGGGTGTATTCCTGTGGGATTACAATCGTTCCACGTATCAGTACTTCACGGACTATGTGGACTGTTATGGACTTCCGGAGGGAATTATGGAGCTGTCCGATGAAGAGATGCAACATCGTACAAATGCGTATCGTTTTAAGTATGAGCGTATTCCGTTTGGACAACCCCATGCCTATTCTTGGCGTGTGAGCAGAGTGGACTATGTAAATTCTCACGGTGTGACACAGCCGATAAAGGATACGGAGGTCACACTGCGTACTCCGAGCATACGTCTGGATTATTATGACGATGGTACGGTGTCGCGTATCACCTTCTGCAACGAAAAGAATCGTGTGCTGTTTCGCCAGAGTTTGAGCGAAAGAAACGGAGTCACGGCGTCCGTCGTCGATTTCTTGAGTGCCCGCGAGCAGTTGGGCGTAGGATTCAATGCTCAGGATGTCACACGTAACAATTCGGAAATCGGTTCTAAGGATATTATGGATTATTTCGAGCAAGATAATTCCAATATCGTTCGTTTTGTGTATGAACGTGACAGCCGTGGACACATCACGGGGGTTACCTTTCACTCCAGCAACGACCATGACCTGTCTCGTAGTATCGCGTGTGATGCCAACGGCATCTTTGGTGTACATTATGCCTTGGATACACTCGGCCGACCGGTGCGCGTCACCTTTATAGATAAGGAGCATCAACCTACGAACAACAGAAACGGTATCACTTACAAGAAGTTTGCATACGACCGTTACGGCAACAATAGTGTGGTTGCCAACTATGACCTCAGTGGACATCTCATCATGAATAGTTCCCTCTGGGCCAAACGTACCATGCATTCTGATGCAAATGGTAACATCCGCTTGATTACCTACTACGATGTTCACAATAAGCCCTGTAATACAAGCGGAAAGTATGCTTATAGTCAGCGCACATACGATTCCCGTGGCAGCATGATTCGTGAGAGTTTTTATGATGCCAGTCGGAAACCGTGTATCAGTGCTTCCGGCTACTCCTTCAGTACGTTTACCGTAGATGCTCGCGGATACGTTATCGATGAGAGTTACTACGACACAAAAGGTAAACTCTGCATTGCCGAGGAGGGATATGCACGCAAGAGTATCAAGTACGATCGTCGTGGCAACGATATAGAAGAACGATATTACGATACGGAGAATAAGCCTTATGCTACCACTCAAGGACTGGCTCGTTGGACAATGAAGTACGATAGTCACGACAATTTGATTGAAGAGCGGTACTACGATGTTAATGACGCGCCTTGTGTCTGGTCCGAGGGATATGCCGCTTGTGCTACGGTTTATAATGAATTGGATCTTCCGATTGAGGAAAGTTACTATGACACAAAAGGAAAACCCTGTGTGAATACGGATGGATTTGCGAAGGTAGTAGCCGTTTATGACGACCGAGGAAATCTCGTAAGACATACTTATTCCGATGCGCAAGGGAATCCGTGTAAATCGAATAAAGGATGTGCTGTGTGGATAGGTGAATACGATGATCAGGGCAAACGTACCCACGAGTCATACCTTGATGAAAAGGAGCGTCCTTGTTTGACGGACGAAGGCTTTGCTTCTGTTTCTTATGTGTACAATGGTCAGGGCAAGTGTACGGAAGCTTCATACTTTGGCGTCAATGGCGAACCGGTGCTGAATAGCAAGGGGTATGCTCGCCTTGTATCGGAGTACAACGAGCGGGGTGACGAAGTAAAAGAATTGTACATTGGCGTAGATGGAAAACCCTGTAACGGCTACGATGGAGCTTGTGGCTGGAGTGCCACCTACGACAACAACGGAAAGATTGTAGAACTATTATTCTTGGACGGTAAGGGGAATCCCTTCAAATTGCGTAACGAAGGATATGCGCGGTATGTGAACACCTACGATCACAATTTCAACGTCATAAAAGTGCGTTATTACGACACTCAAGGCAATCTTTGTAAGCAGGGGAGTGGCTATGCTATATGGACAGCCCGTTACGATGATCATGGCAATAAGATTGAATCCGCCTATTTTGATGAGAGCGGAAAACCGACTCTCACAAGCGATGGATTTGCCAAGTGGACGGCAAAATACGATGCGCGTAACTTCCTTATAGAGACGCGCTATTACAATGAAGCGGGTCAACTAGCTCCGGCAAAGGAGGGATATGCATATAATAAGGTGGAGCACGATGATCGTGGCAATTGGACGGACATAAAGTATTACGGAGCCGATGGCAAGCCATGTCTGGCATACGGTGTATATGCCCATTGGACCGGAGAATACAACGAGTTGGGACATTTGGTTAAACAGCATTACTACGACCTCAACGACAAAGAAATAAAAATGAATTAAG
>CAYSOK010000003.1:16361-32386 GCA_964432645.1 uncultured Bacteroidaceae bacterium
CGAAACTTGAGAAAAAAAGAAGCGGTTTCTCATCAACAACGATGAAGAAACCGCTTCTAATATCTAACATTAACTCTTCCTAAATAAGCGGAATGTTATTCTCTTTACACTCCTTGCGCATGTCGTCCGGCCAAATAGACGCCTGAATCTCGCCAACATGTGCCTTGTGCAACAACACCATGCAAAGGCGACTCTGACCGATACCACCACCGATACTCAATGGCAAGGTACCCTCCAACAAACGCTTGTGGAAATACAACTCCTTACGTTGCTCTTTACCACAAATTTCCAACTGACGCAACAACGCCTCCTTATCCACACGAATACCCATAGAAGAAAGCTCTACGGCACGATTCAACGGCTCATACCATATCATCAAATCACCGTTCAATCCCTTGAAACCATCTTCGTTCGGAGTCGTCCAATCATCGTAGTCCGGCGCACGCAAGTCGTGCTCCTTACCGTCCGACAACTTACCTCCGATTCCAATAATGAACACCGCTCCATATTTACGGCAAATAGCATCCTCACGCTCCTTCGCCGTTTTGCCGGGATACATCTGCAACAACTCCTCGGAATGGATAAAATGAATCTCCTCCGGAAGGAACGGCTTAATCTGCGGATACGTTTCGTTTACCAGATACTCCGTGCGCAAGATAGCCGAGTAGATGCGACGTACAATATCCTTCAAGAATTTGAGGTTACGATCTTCCTTACGGATGACGCGCTCCCAATCCCACTGATCCACATACAGAGAGTGAAGATTGCCCAACTCCTCATCTGCACGAATCGCATTCATATCGGTGTAAATACCGTATCCCGGTTGTATGCCATACTCCGCCAACGTAAGTCTTTTCCATTTTGCCAGAGAGTGAACCACCTCGGCTTGACGATCGCCCAATTCCTTGATAGGGAAAGTTACGGCACGTTCCACACCGTTCAAATCATCATTAATACCAAGTCCCTTGAGTACAAACAGCGGCGCTGTAGTTCGACAAAGACGCAACTCCGTAGAGAGGTTGACCTGGAAGAATTCTTTAATTTTCTTTATTCCTTGCTCCGTCTCGCGAGCGTCGAGTAGAGGGATATAGCCTTGCGGCTTTATTAAGTAGCTCATATAGATATTGCTTTTTATTGTTTTGTGTGCAAAATTAAGCATAAATTCTAATATAAGCTAATAAAATATCACTTTTTTTGCTTCTTAAGTGTCATTTTGTTGCATTCTTTGCGTACAACTGCTTTCAAAATGCGAATATCCTCGTACGGACGGTCGTTTCTATCGGTAGCCACAGCTTGTATGGAATCTACCACATTCATGCCCTCGATAATCTCGGCAAAGACCGTGTATTGATTGTCCAAATGAGGAGCACCCCCCACCTGTTTGTAAACCTGTCTTATACTATCCGGAATACGAAACGAAGGGTCGTTCTGCCACTTCTGTGCCAGTGCCTCGCCCGCATCTATGCGTTGTTCGGTGAGGGGACCGGTGGTGATGATGGCAAATTGTGAGCCGCATGAAAGACGTTCGGGATTGGTTTCATCGGGTTCGCGTGCGGCATTGACCATGCCGCGTTTGTGGTATAACTCGGGAAAATGTATCTCGGGGGGGATACTAAAGGGATTGCCATCGCCTAGAACGGCTCCCTTCTCGGCGTGCTTGGAGGTGGGGTCACCGCCTTGTACCACAAAGTTGTTTATGGTGCGGTGAATGAGTAGACTGTCAAAGAACCCGCACTTGGTGAGCAAGAGGTAGGCATCACGGTGCAACGGGGTTTCGTTGAAGAGTGCCATAGTGAAGTTTCCTTTAGTGGTTTGGAACTCAATTTCGGCACGTTGTTCTGTCGCCATCTTTTGTGTTCCGCAGGCTGTGGCAAACAGCAGCGTGCAGAGAGTTGCTACGGGGAGCAATTTTTTGTAGTTCATATTTTTGTGTGTTTTCGTTTTTAGAGAGAGTCAAATTGCAAGGGTAGCAGACATCTACTGTTTGACAAACGATAGATTTCCTTACTACCATAGAGCAATAGAGAGATGTCGCTTCCTTGCAACTTTTCGTATTCCAGGAGAACCTGTCGGCAACTTCCACACGGTGTGATGGGATGCTCACAGAACTCACCCTTTGTGAAGGCCGCTATCGCAAGTGTTCGCATGGCGCGGTCGGGATACTGCGAGTGAGCGTGAAAGAGTGCCGTCCGTTCGGCACACAGTCCGGAGGGATAGGCACAGTTTTCTTGGTTGTTGCCACCCACCACCGTTCCATCGTCCAGAAGGAGAGCCGCTCCCACACAGAAGGTAGAGTAGGGGGCATAACTGTGTTGCGTCTGCAACTTGGCTGCATCCACCAGCTTTTGTTCGCCGACGGTAAGCTCTTCGTATGATATCACCTCATACGTACAGGTAAGGGTTGCCGTTTTCATCTTCTCTATATATTAATAATGTGTACTATCGGATGTATGCATTGTTTGTTTTTTCATGCTTGATGTTGGTTTCCGGTCCGTGTCCGGGATATACCATGGTCTCTTCGGGAAGCGTTAGTATCTTGCTCTTCAGAGCGTTGTTGAGCGAAGCATAAGACCCCCCGGGGAAATCTGTTCTGCCTATACTCTGGCGGAACAAAGAATCGCCGCTAAACAAGATTCCCTCTTGGGCATGATAGAAGCACAGACCTCCCGGAGTGTGTCCCGGTGTATGAATCACCGTCAGTGTCTGCTTGCCGAAGGTTATCGTATCGCCCTCGTTCAAGTAGTCACCCACCGGTGGAACGGTAGCGGAACCGGGTACTCTCATGAAGGATGCCAGATACTCCTTGATGTGCAGATAGATATCTACATCCTCCACATGCATACGCGGACGGATATGATACGTATCGTAGACGAACTGTTCGCCCCACACATGGTCAAAATGACCGTGCGTCAGGAGGCTTTCCACCAATTGCAGATGTTTCGTTTCTATATATTCAGCAATCTCTTTTTGCTCATCCTTGTGAAAAGCCCCGCAGTCAATAATGACTGCCTGGAGCGTTTCTTCATCGTGCAATATGTAGCAGTTTTCCTCTAGAGGATTCACCGTAAATCTTTTTATAATCATAGCTCACTTAGATGTTATAGGTACATATACAACTTTTTTGGTCTCGAAGAAGGGTTCCGTAAACTCCTCGCTCAGGGAGAATATCTGCACCTTGTTCTTCACCGGAAGTATCTCGTTCTCCAACTCTCCACCCTTTAGACAGATGAGTCCGTTGGGCAGCGCATTCCGATTCTCTCCGGAGATGTTCTTACGAATAATCTTGAGCAAATCGTTCAGCGGCATCACCGCTCTGCTCACGCAGAAGTCGAAACGTCCCTTCTCCTCCTCGCCACGGCAATGGCGGAAGGTGACATTTTTTAGTCCTATGCTATGAGCCACTTCCGTAGCCACCCGCACCTTCTTACCGATGCTGTCCACCAAGTGGAAGGAAACCTCCGGAAACAAGATGGCAAGTGGAATACCCGGAAAACCACCACCCGTACCCAAATCGAGCACCCGGGTTCCGGGTGTAAAACGCAATACACGTGCAATACCCAAAGAGTGCAACACGTGGTGCTCATACAAGTTCTCTATATCCTTACGCGAAATGACGTTGATTTTGGCATTCCAATCGATGTATAAATCGTACAGAGCACGGAACTGCTGTTCCTGCACCTCCGTCAAATCGGGAAAATACTTCTTAATTATCTCCATTCCTCTTTTAATATGTGTTTTATATCCTTGTAGTCAATATCTACTTTTATCGCTCCCATGCAGTAGGGTGCTATCTCATATTCATTGTATACGAACTCTATTTCATCATCCTCCAGTTCGAAGTTTTCCGTCACAAAGAGTTGACTCACATCCACAACCCCCTTCTCTTTAAGAGCCTCGGTGGTGGTGACATGAAACTTCTTCATCAGTTCCTGCACCAATATCCGGAGAAGCTCCTTCTCGAATCCCGTTTCAAAGATATCCGCCAGTGTCAGATTGTTACCATTGTTGTCAAAGTTGAAATACTTGTACATATTCACCCCATGTGCTCCGGCGGAGTAGCGATATCCTTCCATCTTGTAGCATACCACTCCCTTGTATCCTTTGTCCACATCGGTCTCAAGATGATATGCGTAATTGTAATTGCGCATCGTCTCCGTATTCCCCTTGTTTTCCTTAAGGTCTTCCAAATAAAAATCGAGCATCTCACTACGATATTCATTGTACAAATCATTGATGTACAAGCGTACAGCTTCCTTTGGAGATATGTCGGTAGTATCCATCACATATCGTATAATCTGCTGGTTCATACGCTTGGCCGTTTCGTCCTGTAGTGGCGTGAAATACGCCAAATCTATCTTTATATCGTAGAAAGGAGAATCTCTCTTCTCAGTAAGTCGGATGGTACGTTCCACCGTAACCCTTTTCTCTGTAAGCGAATCGGCAGCACCATTCGTGCCATCCCCCTTGCACCCCGTAAACGTAGCCAGGAACAGCATTGCCGCAGCGGAATAGATGTGTTTTTTGTTCATTTGTATTTCACCTTAAATGAGTCAATCCGTAAATTGACAGCTAAAGTACATTCTTTTTTTTATTTAATCCCCCTAAAATGCAAGAAAAATGCTTTTTTTGTTTTTTTTCCATCGCTTTTGTTCCAAAATATGGAAAATTAATGTAATTTTGCAAGCAGATACGGTAGAATCGCACGAAGAAACAGCATTCTATGGTATACTAAAACTTGAACAATAAAGAAAATTATATGGCAAAAATAGTAACTTTAGGCGAAATCATGCTGCGTCTTTCCCCTATGGGACAAGACCGTTTTGTACAATCGGAAGCCTTCCGCATTATTCCGGGTGGTGGCGAAGCAAATGTAGCCGTTAGTCTGGCGAATTACGGACACGATGCGTATTTTGTGTCAAAATTGCCCAATCATGAGATTGGTCAAATCGCGCTGAACGCTCTGCGTAGATACGGTGTGAATACTCAGTATATAGCTCGTGGCGGCGACCGTGTGGGATTGTATTATTGTGAAACAGGTGCGTCCATGCGTCCCTCCAAGGTGATTTACGATCGTGCACATTCTGCTATAGCAGAGGCAGATCCGTCCGACTTCGATTTCGACGCCATCATGAAGGGGGCTGATTGGTTCCACTGGTCCGGTATCACTCCCGCCATCTCCGACAAAGCCGCCGAGTTGACTCGTTTGGCATGTGAGGCAGCAAAGCGCAACGGTGTTACGGTGTCCGTTGACTTGAATTTCCGCAAGAAATTGTGGACCAGTGAAAAGGCAATCTCCATCATGCGTCCGCTCATGAAATATGTCGATGTTTGCATAGGCAACGAAGAGGATGCCGAGTTGTGCTTGGGCTTTAAGCCGGATGCTAATGTAGAGGGCGGTGAAACCAACGCTGCCGGTTACGAAGGTATCTTTACGGCCATGGCAAAGGAGTTTGATTTTAAGTATGTGGTATCTACTCTGCGTGAGTCATTCTCAGCTACTTACAATGGTTGGAAGGCTCTCATCTATAACGGCAAGGAGTTCTATCAGTCCAAGCGTTACGAGATTAACCCGATTATTGACCGAGTGGGTGGTGGTGACTCTTTCTCCGGTGGATTAATTCACGGTTTGCTAACCAAGTCAAATCAAGGAGAAGCATTGGAGTTTGCCGTAGCCGCATCGGCATTGAAGCATACGGTAAACGGTGATTTCAACTTGGTTTCCGAGGCAGAGGTAGAAGCATTGGCGGGTGGTAGCGCCAACGGACGTGTGCAGCGATAAGTTCCATCCATATATATAATAAGGAAAATGGCAAAGTTTGATAAATTAGCAGTAATGCAAAAAATAGGCTCTACCGGTATGGTTCCCGTGTTTTATCACAAGGATGCCGAGGTGGCTAAAAAGGTGATTAAGGCTTGTTACGATGGTGGTGTTCGCGCTTTTGAGTTCACCAATCGTGGCGATTTCGCACAAGAGGTATTTGCCGAGTGTGTGAAGTTTGCAGCAACGGAGTGTCCGGAACTCGCCATGGGTGTAGGTTCCGTAGTGGATGCACCAACGGCAGCGCTCTACCTGCAACTGGGCGCATGTTTCGTGGTTGGTCCGTTGTTTAATGCCGATATCGCGGTGGTATGTAACCGTAGATGTGTAACGTACTGTCCCGGATGCTTGACTCCGTCCGAAATAGGAAAGGCTCAGGAGGTGGGTTGTGACTTCACCAAGGTATTCCCGGGTGATGTTGTAGGTCCGAATTTGGTAAAGGGGCTTATGGCTCCCATGCCGTGGTCCAAGATTATGGTTACCGGTGGCGTATCTCCCGATAAGGAAAATTTGGAAGGTTGGTTTAAGGCCGGCGTATATTGCGTGGGCATGGGTTCCAAATTGTTCCCGAGCGACAAGGTAAAAGCCGAGGATTGGCAGTATGTTACCGATAAGTGCAAAGAAGCATTGGGGTATATTGCTGCATATAAGGAATCTAAGAAGTAATAGATCATTTATTATAAAGAAGAAGGCTGTTGGAGATTCTAAGACGAGTCACCAACAGTCTTTTTTTGCACAAAAATACGACAATATAGCTCCTATATTCCGTGTTTTTTGTATCTTTGCACGCGAAATGGTTTTGTTTACACCTCCGGAGGCGTTCGGAAGTGTGCAATGAAAAGGGAATCGGGTGGAAGTCCCGGACAGTCCCGCTGCTGTAAGTCTCTTTGTTGCAGTCACAAAAAACCACTGTTTTGTATAAAAAACAAATCGGGAAGGTGTGATTGTGAGATAAGTCAGAAGACCTGCCATTGAGCAATGTATACCATCTGCGTGGACAGATGTATAAATAAAGAAGTAAGATATGCGAAAGATACAGCAAAAGTACACACTCGCCATCATAGGCCTGTGTGTCCCTTTTATATGTTTGCAAGCTGAAAACAAAAAAGATTCTCAGCCTGCAGACAGCGTAGTGATGCAGGGAGTAGTGGTACATGGCAAACAAGCCAACAACACCGTTACGACCACATCGCCCATTCGTAAACTTACACAACAAGACTTCCAAACACAAGGTATTACAGACATAGCGGACGCCATGCGCAGAATGGCAGGCGTTACGTTGCGCGACTACGGTGGCGCCGGTGGACTCAAGAGCATCTCCGTACGAGGGATGGGTGCACAGCATACAGCCGTATCTTATGACGGCGTGTTGCTGAACGATGCCCAAAACGGTATCGTCGACATCTCACGCTACTCTCTAGACAATGTATCGGCGCTAGCTCTATTTATTGGCGACAATGCGGATATCTTTATTCCCGCTCGCAATGCGGCAGCAGCCTCTCGTTTGGACATACAGACACTGTGCCCCATACAAAATGATGAACTTAATGTAAAACTGAAAGCAGGTTCCTTTGGACTTGTATCGCCATCGGCTAGATGGCAAAAGAGATGCTCGGACAGACTTTCCCTTATGTTGGTGGGGGAGTACTTGAGAGCAGACAACCACTATCCGTACGATGTAGAGAACGGAATAAGAACAAGAAGAGAAAAACGTTCGAACTCGGAGATAAAGAACGGGCATGCCGAAGCGAACCTCGTCTGGAGGCCGACGTTAGGACAGGAGGTGACGGCCAAGTTGTACTACTATGGCAACGCGGCAAATCTGCCTGGAGCGATTGACCTCTATGAAACCGTGAACAATGAGCATCAGGACGATAAAAACATCTTCGCTCAAATTCGCTACAAAGGACGTCTCTCCAATATCTTCTCTCTCTTGGGAAATCTGAAGTGGAACTGGACGGAGTCGCTCTACAAAGATGTAAACGGAATATATCCCGGTGGTGTAAACGAGCAAAACTATTGGCAACGAGAGTATTATGCCTCTGCAGCACTCTTGTGTGCTCCGCTACAAGGATTCACGGCTGTGTATGCTGCCGACTATTTTTACAACGAATTAAACAGTAACGGACAACTCATAGGCAGCCCCACACGCAATAGCCTTCTGCAATCCTTGTCGCTCAAGTACGAAAACCGATATGCCGTTCTCATGGGGCGTGCACTCTATTCCAAGTACGTGAACGGCATGTCCGGTAAGGATGCTTCCGCATCGGAAAGCGATGTTTCCAAACAAACCATGGCCCGTGACATTGACCGTTTGTCGCCTTCTTTTTCACTGGCGATATATCCCATGGGAGACAGACATCTTTCTCTTCGTGCTTCGTACAAAGAGATATTTCGTCAGCCTACCTTCACGGAAAACTATTGCGGTCGATACATGGGGAGCGCCGTACTCAAACCTGAGAATACTCGACAATGGAATATCGGAACAGGGTATAGTGCCCGCGTTTCCTCTTGGTTGCCGAGTCTTACGGTTTCACTCGATTTCTATGTGAATCATGTCTCCGACAAGATTGTAGCCATGCCTATTACCACGTATATATGGCAGTATGTAAACGTGGGCAAAGTGCGTACCAACGGAGTAGACCTAATGTTGCAGGCTGTGTTCCGTTTGGCAGAGAAACAGAATATACAACTTGCGACCAACTATTCGTATCAAAACGCTGAAAATCGCACCAATCCTATGGGGGCAACCTACAGAAAACAGATTGCTTATATCCCCAAGAATTCCGGAGGATGGTCCGTGACGTGGGAGAATCCGTGGTGCAATGTGGTGTGGCACGCTACCGCATCCGGTGAACGATGGAGCACCAATGGTGAGAATGCAGCGACACATATAGATGCCTATACGGACATGGGGTTGGCTCTATATCGCGACTTACTCTGGGGGAGCAAAACCATCAGCTTGAGAGGGGATGTCTTAAATCTCTTCGACAAACAGTACGAGGTGGTACGACGCTATCCCATGCCCGGAAGGTCGTTTAAGTTTACGTTTGGGATAAAGTTTTAACAAACAAAGAATCAGTAAAATAACAAGTATAATTAAATAATAAATTTAAGACAATGAATTGTAAAAGTAAAAGTATCATGGCTCTGTCTATGTTGGCAGCAGCCGCTACACTTACCGGTTGTGCTCACTACGATGACGACGACGAAATCGTAGCCGGTGGCGGTAACAATGAAGTAGTAAAAACAGACGCATCTTTCTACCTCATCAATGCAGGAAGCTACTATTTCGGCATCAACGGAACGTTGGATTATGTAACCGTAGACGGTGACACCTACACCTATACTCCGGGTGTGTTTGAGACTGAAACCGGCCTGGGACTTGGCAACACTCCCCAAGACGCAGTAATCTATGGTAGCAAGATGTACATTGCGGTAGCCGAATCCAACCGTGTGCTTGTGTTGGACAAGAATACCTTGGCATTGGTAGAAGATATTACTACCACCATGCCTCGTGATATTGTAGCATACGAAGGCAACGTATATGTAGACAACTATGACGGTCATGTATCTCGTATCGATACCTTGACTCTGAGTGTAGACAAGACCATCGAGGTAGGTCCGAACCCCGAAGAGATGGCTATCGCCAACGGTTATCTGTATGTGACCAACTCCGATGGCTTGAATTACGGCAACAGTTATGCCAACGGTAAGTCTGTTTCCAAGGTGAACCTGTCAACCTTCGAAGAGGAGAAGAAGATAGCTGTCGGCTTGAACCCGACCAAGGCTGTTGCAACAGAGGACGGCTCCGTATTCATTGTAGCTATGGGTGACTACGCTACAGTTCCGGCAACCGTACAAATGATTGATGTAGCCGACAATGTAACAGACGTTTGCGACGGAACCAACTTGGCAGCCAACGGTACTAATCTCTATGTTCTGAATGCTCCTTACGGTGCCAGCGAGATTACTTATACCAAGTATGACGTGAAGCCAACGGCTATCGAGACCGCAAGTGTCGAGGAGGTAGTAAACGCTACGCTCGAAGACATCGTTTCTGCAAGCAGCTTCTCCGTTAATCCGGTAAACGGTGATTTGTATGTAGGTTCTTACTCTCTGGGTGACTATGGCTATGCCGATTACACCACCGATGGTTACATCAATGTTTACGACGCTACCACCGGCGCCAAGAAAACTCAGATAGCAGCAGGTGTAGGTCCTTGTGCATTGATTTACAAATGATCATAAAACATGAATAGGAGATATTCTATATATCTACTAGTAGGAATTATCTGCCTTCTTTTGGTGATTGTCTTCCGAGGTTCCAACTTCGGAAGACAATCTTCCGTTATGGAGAACGCGACAGATTCCGTCACACTAAAGTATGCTAAGAATCTGGAAATAAAGGAATACCCACGCTACACAGTAGTGCGAATGCGTGATCCGTGGGACACAAAGAAGACACTAAAGACCTATGTCCTGGTGGACCAAAGCGGCAGTAATCCTTACACCCCCTCACAAGAAGAATTGGCATCCATAGGGGAGAATGCCCTCTTGGTAAAGGTTCCGTTAAATCGTGCCATACTCGCCACTTCTTGTCATGCCTATTTGGTAGATGCCATGAATGCACTGCACTCCGTAGCCGGTGTTTGCGACGCTCAATATATGAAGATACCTCGATTAACGGCACTTATGCAAAAAAGAAGTATCAAAGACCTGGGAAACAGTATGTCACCCGACATCGAAAGGATTATCGACACTCATCCCGATGCCCTTTTCTTGTCCCCCTTCCAAAATTCAAACCATGGAGAATTGGAGAAATTAAACATCCCTATTATTGAGTGCGCCGACTATATGGAGGTGTCTCCGTTGGCGCGCGCCGAATGGATGAAGTTCTACGGCTTGCTCTTTGGCAGGTCGGGTAAAGCAGAAAGTCTTTTTGATAGCATAGAGACAAATTATCAACGACTTAAAATGTCTGTTGCAAAGGAAACGCCCAAGAGCGTATTCGTAGATAAACTGTACGGAAACATCTGGTATCAACCCAACGGTCAAAGCACCGTGGGAACCCTGTTGAAGGATGCCGGTGGCGACTTCTTATTTAGTTACCTGGAAGGAACAGGTTCCACCGGACTGACCGTGGAAACCGTTTTCGAGAAGGCACAAAACGCAGACTTTTGGTTCATTAAGTACGGTCAGAACAGCGACCTAACCTACAATGAACTGAAACAGGAGCATCCGCTATATGCACGTTTCAAAGCCTTTAAAAACAGAAGTGTATGGGGTACAAATGTAGACAAAGCAGACATCCTGCAAGAATCCCCCTTTCATCCGGACTACTATCTGGAAGACTGCATACGCATATTACATCCGGGTGTGCTTCCCAAGGGAGAAATGCACTATTTTAAATCGCTAAAATAACAATGAGATGAAACACAAGTCGGTATTTAGTCTTTTGACTTTAGCACTCCTCCTCCTCTTTGCCCTTAATCTCAGTGTAGGTTCCGTCCACATTCCTCTCAAGGAGGTATGGCGTATACTTACCCTGCAGGGCGATGGCACGAGTACCTGGAGTTATATCGTACTGGATAGTCGACTTCCCCAAGCCCTAACGGCACTTCTCTGCGGAGCATCCCTGTCCGTTGCAGGTTTACTTCTGCAAACCACCTTCCGCAACCCCCTGGCAGGTCCCTCCATCTTAGGAATAGATGCAGGAGCCAACCTAGGTGTTGCCCTCGCCACACTTTTGTGGGGAGGCAGTTTGGTGGCGGGCAACATCACATTGAGCGGCAGTCTATTGATTCTCATCTCCGCACTGATGGGTTCCTTTGCAGTCATGTTGCTTCTGCTCTTCTTCTCCGGCATATTGCACCATCACATCATGCTGCTGATTACCGGAGTCATGATTAGTTACCTCACCTCATCCGTTATCTCTCTGCTCAATTACCTCGCTACCGAAGGAGGAGTCCACTCTTTTATGATTTGGGGAATGGGTAATTTTGGCGGTGTAAGCATGGAGAAGATGCCTCTTTTTGCAGCGCTTCTACTGATAGCACTATTTCTCTCCATACTTATAGTAAAGCCTCTCAATGCTCTCTTATTGGGCGATAGATATGCGGCCAACATAGGTGTATCGGTCCATCATACTCACAGATACATTTTGGTCATAACGGGAGTATTGGTTTCCGTTTGTACCGCATATTGTGGACCGATATCTTTTATCGGCATGGCCGTGCCGCATTTGTCTCGTATGTTGTTTCGCACCGCCGACCACCGTATACTTATGCCGGCAACCATTATGTTGGGGGGTATATTAACACTGTTCTGCTCCTTGATTAGCACTCTGCCGGGAGAAAACGGTATCATTCCCATCAACGTCATCACCCCCATCCTGGGTGCCCCCATTATCCTCTACGTCATTTTGCGCAGAAGATATAATGAATAGCTCAAGTTCCGGGGGGTATAAAAAGACCACCGATACATAAACGCATCGGCGGTCAATATGAAATTTGGAAAAAACTTATCGAATAAAATTCATCGGTTGCCAAGGTTCGCGATCCGGAGTTTCCGTTGTCTCAATACCATGCATCTTCTTTAACAACCACGCCATGTTGTTTGCCAATGTACGCATCGTCTGCATACCTTCAACATCTTGTGCAGCTTGACCTTCCTCACGTCCATACGCTATGTTCCAATACTGTGACGGAACCAATGGCATGTCGCACATCTGGAAGGGCATCTGGAGTGCTTGAAATGCAGCCGTAGCACCACCACGACGACACACACACACTGCCGCTGCAGGCTTGTTCCGGAAGTATGCTCCTCCGGCAAACAACATGCGCTGCTCTATACACAATAACTGACCTGATGGTTGACCGTAATACACGGGACTACCTACAACGACTGCATCACACGCTTCCATCTGAGCGATAATGCTGTTGCATACATCGTCGTTGAAGGCACAACGACCGTTGCCTTTCTGCTTGCACGCTCCGCATGCTATGCAACCACGAAGAGGCTTGTTGCCTACCCACGCCATTTCGCTGTCAATGCCTTGGACCTCCAATTGTTTGGCCAACTCATTTAGCGCTACTTGCGTGTTACCTTCTTTGCGCGGACTACCGTTTATCAATAAAACTTTCATATCGCTTCTTTATAATTTACTCATAAAACGTTCTTTGTCCACGATGAAACGAAGATGCTCTCCTTCACCGATAATACCCGTTTCATCTTCTGCTACGATAGTGAATTTCAACTTTCTGCCTTCGGCCTCTACCAGGGTGGCGGTAGCCTTTACTTGTTTGCCGGGGGCAGTGGGTTTCAAGTGACTTGATGCAATTTGTCCTCCTACCGTGGTGCTGCCTTCCGGTAGTGCATCGGCAACTGCCAGCATCGCCGCATTTTCCATCAGTGCCATCATGGCGGGAGTTGCTAACACGCGTAGGTCACCACTGCCTACGTTTACTGCAAGGTGTTGCTCTTCTACCGTGAGTGTGCTTGTATGTTGTAATCCTATTTCCATCTATGTAGTTTTTAATTCATTTATGTTTTGTTTTCCGGGATAATATCCACAGTGTTTTTATATAAATTCGAATTTTGAGTTATAATTCATTGGCAGGCACTTCTATTACCTGTCCGTTGCGGGAGAACACCAGATAACTGTTGTCACGTTTGGCACGCGCCACCAGTCGCTGCTGCGCCAACAAAATACCCTGATCTATCTTGCGCTGCATCTCCTTAATCTCCTCGTGAGTCATTAATTCCTTCGCACTCATTTCTTACCTCCTTTCTCCGCTTCTTGTGCCTCCTTAGCGAGAAGTTCCTCATCGGCAATGGACTTGAGTTTATCGTAATATTCGTGACAGAGGACATTTACCTTGTGGTCCTTGTACCCATACGCCACCTTCTGTGCCGGACAGATGCTGTTGTTGTACAGCGCCCAGTAGTCGCACACAGGGGTGTAGAGATTGAAAAGATTGACGATGCCGTTGCGGTAACGACGGTATATGACATCCGTGGGGATGTTGTGCCCTCCCTCGCTCACGCGCTTCTCCACACGCTTCACCGCCTGTTCGGGCGATTCCAGGGAGAAGAATAAAAGGGTCACAAAGTACCCGCGCTTCTGCGCTTGGCGAATCAACTTCACGTAAGAACGTGTGGCAAGCGTGGTCTCGAAGGCAAAGGTAGTACCCTCCTTCAACAACTCAATGATGCGATTAATCATCAGTCGACCGGCCTCTATTGCCACTCCTTCCGGATTGAAAGGAGAGAGACCTCGGGCTATCTCGTCTGCATTCACAAACTCCTGACAGTGCAGCATCTCGGGCAGTACCGTGAAACTAGCAGTGGTCTTTCCTGCACCGTTGCACCCGGCAATGATGTACAGGTTGTGTTTCGTTTCTTCCATCCTTTTATCTCACATTTAAATCTCTAAAAATCAAGTTTCCATATTCTCGGTGGAGAGTCATTCTTGTGTTACTTCTCCAATAGGTCGGGGCGCAGTCTGCGGGTTCTCTCCATGGACTGCTGCAACTCCCATTCCTTAATCTTGGCCTCGTGACCCGAGAGCAGGATATCCGGCACGCGCCAACCCTTGTAGTCCGCCGGACGGGTGTAGACGGGGGCAGAGAGCAGGTTGTCTTGAAAACTGTCCGAGAGGGCGCTTTGTTCGTCACCAATCACTCCGGGAATCACTCGTATCACGGCATCGCTGATGATGGCCGCTGCCAGCTCGCCACCCGTCAGCACGTAATCTCCCACGCTAATCTCCTTGGTTATAAGATGTTCGCGTATGCGATGATCTATTCCCTTGTAGTGTCCGCACAAGATGATGAGGTTCCGGTTCAGCGACAGTTGGTTGGCCATGGGTTGGTTGAACTGTTCGCCATCGGGGGTGGTGAAAATCACCTCATCGTAGTCGCGCTCTGCCTTGAGTGTCGATATGCATCGGTCTATGGGTTCGCACTGTATCACCATGCCCGCAAATCCCCCGAAGGGGTAATCGTCTACGCGTCGGAACTTGTTGGTGGTGTAGTCGCGCAGGTTGTGCAGGTGTATCTCTGCCAGCCCCTTCTTTTGCGCTCTCGCCAAGATGGATTCGTGGACGAATCCTTCCAGCATCTCCGGTAGTACACTGATTATGTCTATTCTCATTCTCTAATGTTTGGTCTAACAATCAGAACTTTATGTGTAGTTCTTTGAGTATGGAGGATATCTTCTCCATGGTGGTGAGGCGTGTGGGCACGAGGGGTAGACGCAGTTGATTCTCTATCATGCCCATAGCGTGCAGCATGGCCTTCACTCCGGCGGGGTTGCCGTCGACAAAGAGGAGACTGAAGAGCTCCGTAAACTTGTGGTGGATGGTGAGCGCGCTGCTGTAGTCACCGCGCAGTGCCAGTCGTACCATACGGCTGAATTCCTTGGGAAGTGCGTTGCCTATCACGGAGATAACGCCTACGGCGCCCAGAGTGATAAGGGGGAAGGTGATGCCGTCGTCGCCGGAGAGTACGTCAAATCCTTTGGGCTTATTCTTGATGATGTCATCCATTTGGGTGATGTTGCCGGAGGCTTCCTTTATGGCTACGATGTTTTCGCAGTCGCGTGCCAGTCGGAGGGTGGTCTCGGCGGTCATGTTTACGCCTGTACGTCCGGGTACGTTGTAGAGCACTACGGGAAGGGTGGTGGCTGCTGCAATAGCCTTAAAGTGCTGATAGAGTCCCTCTTGGGATGGTTTGTTGTAGTAGGGGCATACGGAGAGTACACCGTCTATTCCTTGCCAGTCTTCGGTCTTGAGGGCGTGGATTACATCTTGTGTGTTGTTGCCTCCGCATCCCATCAGGATGGGCACACGTCCTGCCACCTTTTCTATAATAAGTTTCTTGATGTGTGCTCTTTCTTCTACGGTCAGACAGGGTGTCTCACTGGTTGTACAGAGGATGCACAAGAAGTCGATGCCTCCATTAATCTGATATTCAATCAGATTTTCTAGTGCTTCGTAGTCTACGCTACCGTCTTCTTTGAACGGTGTCACAAGGGCAATTCCCAAGCCCTTAAAGATATTTTGTACCATAAGATTGTTTAATCTCCTATTTTGATAATCTGTATTTTGATGCAAATCTACATAAAAAACTTCACATACGGTGGATTGTTCGTAAAAAAATGTAGCTTAACGCTAAAAAATAGCCGCTCGACGGGGGTCGAACGG
>CAYSOK010000004.1:0-31750 GCA_964432645.1 uncultured Bacteroidaceae bacterium
TATATATGGCAGTGCGCAAAAAATACGGAAATGTATTGGGACGCGGATTGGATGCGCTGATTTCGACCGAGGAGGTGCACACGTCCGGGGCTTCCGGCATTAGCGAAATAGATATTACTAAGATATATGCGAACCCCAACCAACCGCGTAAGGATTTCGAACCTACATCGTTGCGGGAGTTGGCGGATTCCATTGCTCAAATAGGTATTATACAACCCATTACGCTGCGTAGCATGAACGATGGTACGTATCAGATTATCGCTGGTGAGAGACGTTGGAGGGCTTCGCAGATGGCGGGGCTGGCAACGATTCCCGCTTACATACGTACGGCAGACGATGAGAACGTGATGGAGATGGCGCTGATTGAGAACATACAGCGCGAGGATTTGAATTCCATAGAGATTGCTCTATCGTACCAACACCTTATGGAACAGTACGGCATGACGCAGGAGCGACTGAGCGAACGGGTGGGTAAGAATCGTACAACGATTGCCAATTACTTGCGTTTACTGAAATTGCCGGCTCAGGTGCAGGTAGCTCTGGAGAAGAAGGAACTGGATATGGGACATGCGCGAGCGCTTCTGGCTCTGAACGACCCGAAGGAACAGCTGAAGGTGTTCCACATGGTACAGTCCGAAGGGCTGTCGGTTCGCAAGGTGGAGGAGGCGGTGAAGGCGCTGAACTCGGGCGAGACGGTGCAACTGGGAAGCAGAAAGGTAAAGGCGAAGGCGAACGAATCTTCGGAACTCTACGACCTGCTCAAGAACCAACTCTCCGATTTGTTTCAAACACGCGTGCAACTGCAGTGCTCCGATGCGGGCAAGGGAAAGATAACCATTCCGTTCTCCAACGAGAGTGAAATGGAAAGGATTATTGAAATATTTGACAGGATAAAAATTGAGAAATAAAGGTTTTACGAGCGTACGTCCGTGGACGATGTTGCTGATGGGGTGTCTCCTCACAATGGGGGCACAAGCGCAGACGGAAACGGAGGTGACGACGACGGGTGCCGATTCTCTGGAGATGCAGCGGGTGGACTCCTTGGTGAACCGCATGCAGGAGGAGGCGGAAGAGAGGGCTTCGAGCATCACGCTTATGGACGAAGAGGACTCCGTAGCGATTAATAGGGAGCTGGAGAGACTGCAAAGAAAGAAGCAGTTCGTTCCGGATCCGCAACGTGCGTTGTGGTTGGGATTGGTCTTCCCGGGAGGCGGACAGATTTACAACCGTAAGTACTGGAAATTGCCTATCTTCTACGGTGGTTTGGTGGGATGTGCTTATGCGTATTCCTGGAACAACCAGATGTATCGCGACTATGCACAGGCATATCTCGACTTGATGGACGACGACCCTACGACAAAGAGTTACGAGCAGATGTTGCCGCTGAAGTACTCTATAGAGGGACAGGAATCACGCTTCCAAGAGACGTTTCGACGAAAGAAGGACTACTACCGTAAGTATCGCGATTTGAGTCTTTTCTGCATGATTGGTGTCTATCTGCTCTCGGTGGTGGATGCTTATGTGGATGCACATCTCTCGGTCTTCGACATCTCCGAAGACTTGTCTCTGCGCATAGAACCGGCTGTGATACAGAAGGATAGACAGGTGAGAAACTTGTCGGATTGCGCCTATGGACTGCAGTGCAGTCTCAACTTTTAGAACAGAATTATGAAGGAACACATTATTATATTAATAGCGTGCATCGCTAGTGTACTATGGCCTGCAGACGTGTGGGCCCGGGAGGAGAATGATTTTTTGGACGACGAGGGGGAGGATATCGAGATGCCGGAAGGTATGTTTCAGGATATCGACAGCATGCTGCATGAGTGGCGTACACGGGATATTCTGAACACGGAGGAGGACTGCTCGTACAACGGTTCGGTGCCGGAGTTTACGGACGATATCTACATACAACGTCTGAGTGCTCTACCCACGGTGATGGAGATGCCATTCAACCCGATAGTACGCAGATTTATAGAACAATACAATCACAGACTTCGCTATTCCGTGCCCTATCTCTTGGGGGCGATTTCATACTATGAGCCGTTCTTTGAGGAGGCGCTGGAGACGTATGGTTGTCCGCTGGAACTGAAATACTTACCGATTATCGAGTCGGCTCTGAACCCGAATGCTTGTTCGAGTGCCGGGGCGGCGGGCTTATGGCAACTCATCGTGACCACGGGCAAGCGATACGGTTTGGAGGTGAACAGCCTCATTGACGAACGCAGAGACCCCATCAAGTCGTCGTATTCGGCGGCACGCTATCTGCGCGATTTATACAAGATCTTCCAGGATTGGACGTTGGTGATTGCGGCCTACAACTGCGGACCGGGCAATGTCATCAAGGCAATTCACCGGGCGGGTGAAGAGCGCGATTACTGGACCATCTACCCCTATCTCCCGCGTGAGACACAGGGATATGTGCCGGCATTTATTGCGGCAAACTATATCATGAACTATTACAGTGAACACAGTATATGTCCCATGAAACCGAAGATTCCGGTGAGTACGGATACGGTGACGGTGACGCAGGATATCGACTTGAGACAGGTGTCGGAGATGTGCGATGTGAGTCTGGAGGCGCTCAAGACCTTGAACCCACAGTATCGCACCACACTGGTACCGGGGTCGTACAAGGAGTGTACACTCCGTATCCCGCAGAAGTCCGTCGGCACGTTTATCTCGTGGGGCGATTCCATCTACCAATACCGGGCGGACGAATGGCTCACCAAACGCTCGGTGGTGGGGGTCAACGAAACGGTGGTGGCTAGCAATAGCGGCAGGTCTTCCGGCGGACGACACAAGGGGTCGGGGGGCAAGCAGGGCCGTAGCAGGAGTGTGACGGTGCGCAAGGGGGATACCCTGAGTTCCATCGCCAAACGCAACGGCATGACGGTGAGCCAGTTAAAGAGGATGAACGGATTGCGCAGCGACAACATACAGCAGGGCAAGAGCATCCGAGTAAAATAACCTGAAAACAGCTGAGGGTATGGAGAATCTGAAGGATCAAGAAGTGAAGGAAAATCAATTGGTCGAAGAGGCTTTTCAACGTCTGTTAAAGACCTACCTCGATTCCAACCATCGTCGCAAAGTGGAAATCATCACCAAGGCATTCAACTTTGCGCGACAGGCACACAAGGGCATACGCCGTTTATCGGGCGAGCCTTATATCATGCACCCCATCGCCGTGGCACAGATTGCGTGCGAGGAGATTGGATTGGGGTCTACCTCTATCTGTGCGGCGCTGCTGCACGATGTGGTGGAGGATACGGATTATACGGTGGAGGATATAGAGAATCTGTTTGGGGAACGCGTGGCTAAAATTGTAGACGGCGTGACCAAGATTTCGGGTGGTATCTTCGGCGACAGGGCTTCGGTTCAGGCGGAGAGTTTTAAGAAACTGCTGCTGACCATGAGCGATGATATCCGTGTGATTCTCATTAAGATTTCCGACCGTCTGCACAACATGCGTACGCTGGATTCGCAGCCGCCAAACAAGCAGTATAAGATTGCGGGGGAAACGCTCTATATCTACGCGCCGATTGCCAACCGATTGGGGTTGAACAAGGTGAAGGAGGAACTGGAGGACTTGAGTTTCCACTACGAGCATCCGGAGGAGTATGCGCACATCACAAAACTCTTGGAGTCTACACGACAGGAACGTGACAGTGTGTTCGAGAAGTTTACGGAACCTATCCGCAAGGAACTGGATAGGATGAACCTGAAGAACTACATCATCAAGGCACGTGTGAAGTCTCCTTATTCTATATGGAACAAGATGCAGACGAAGCATGTGTCGTTTGAGGAGATTTACGATATCTTGGCGGTGCGCATCATCTTTGAACCGTCGGAGGCGAAGGAGGAGATTAACGATTGTTTCCGTATCTATGCGAAGATTAGTCAGATATATAAACCGCATCCGGAACGATTCAGGGATTGGCTGAACCATCCGAAGGTGAACGGTTATCAGGCACTGCATGTCACACTGATGAGCAACAGCGGACGGTGGATTGAGGTGCAGATTCGTTCGCAGAAGATGGATGACTTTGCAGAGTCGGGTTTTGCGGCGCACTGGAAATATAAGGATCACCAGGACAATGTGTCCGAGGGGGAGAGCGAAGGCTCTATAGAGGAGAAGAAGGAGAACGAACTGAACAAATGGTTGCTGACTATCAAGGAGATACTGGACGATCCACAACCGGATGCCATGGACTTCCTGGACACCATCAAACTAAACCTCTTTGCCAGCGAGATCTTTGTGTTTACGCCAAAGGGTGAGATTAAGACGATGCCGGCGGATTGCACGGTACTGGACTTTGCCTTCAGCGTGCATACCTTCATCGGTAGCCACTGTATAGGGGCAAAAGTAAACCATAAGTTGGTGGCTATCAACCATAAGTTGCAGAGTGGCGACCAGGTGGAGATACTCACCTCCAAATCGCAGCATGTGCAGCGGGAGTGGCTGGAGTTTGTGACTACGGCAAAGGCAAAGGGTAAGATTCAGGCTGCCATACGCAGGGAACAGCGCGATGTACTGAAGCAGGGCGAGGAGATACTGAATGCCTTCCTGGCAGCACACGAGATGGAGGCGAACACCACGAATCTGAATCGGGTGTGTCAGGCGTACAATTTGGACAACAAGGAAGCTCTCTGTATGGCACTGGGCGAGAAGAAGATAACGCTCTCGCTGGAAAAACTGGAGGAGAAGAAGAACAGCAAACGACGCAGTTGGAAGAACTTCATCCCCTTTATCCGTTCCAAAAATGCGGAGACGGTGGAGGAGGATACCGAGGATACGCCTAAGGAGTCCCCTATCACCGACTTCATCAACAGCATAGACCGCAAGAAGCCGGTGGTGCTGGATGAGATGAACATCCGTAAGTTTGTAATAGCGGACTGTTGTCACCCGATTCCGGGAGACGAGTCCCTGGGGTATATAGATCAGAACCGCATCATACTGCACACACGTAGTTGTCCGGTAGCAAAGAAGTTGGAGAGTGCGTACGGCAATCGCATCTTGGCGGTGAAGTGGGGTGACATCTCCACGACATCCTTTGTGGTCAATCTCCACATCCGGGGCATCGACCACATAGGAGTGCTGAATCAGATTACCGCCATCCTCTCACAGGATCTCAACATCAACATCAAGAAGTTAATCATCGAGACACATGACGGTCTCTTTGACGGCGAAGTCATCCTGAACGTTCATTCGATAAAGGACGTCAAGGCCATTCGCGCCAAACTCATCAAGATAGAAGAGATAGAAGAGGTGACCCGTATCGGCTGAATCACACCAGGTCATTCAGCTCGCTACGGATGGCCACGAGTTCCTCGCGGATACCCTTGAGGATATCGATGGCGTCGGACACTTGTCGGTCGCCCGATTTGTTGGACTTCAACACATCGCGCGCGGCATTCAGTTTCATGCCCTTCACCTTGACCAGATTGTAGACCAGTCGAACCTGTTCTATGTCCTCTGCCGTGTAGCGCCGGATGTTGCGTCCGGTCTTCTTGGGGGAGATGGTGGGGAACTCTTTTTCCCAGTATCGAAGGAGCGATTCGTTTACTTGAAACATTTCCGCAACTTCGCTAATTGTGTAGTAAAGTTTCTTTTCTGTAGTGGGTTTTTCTGCCATAATTTACTTTTTTCGGACTCCATAGGAGTGCTTTTACGCTATTTATTTGCAAAAGTAATGAAAACAAATTATCTTTGCAAAACTTTTCGGAAGATAATTAATAAAGAGAACAAAATATATGATGACAGCAAACGAAATCAGAGAGTCCTTCAAGAAATTCTTTGAGTCAAAAGGACACCTCATCGTACCGTCAGCCCCCATGGTCGTAAAGGATGACCCGACGCTGATGTTTACGAATGCCGGTATGAACCAATTTAAGGATATCATCCTGGGAAACCGCCCGGCACTGAACAAACGATGCTGCGACTCACAGAAGTGTCTTCGTGTGAGTGGTAAGCACAACGACCTGGAGGAGGTAGGACACGATACCTATCATCACACCATGTTCGAGATGTTGGGTAACTGGAGCTTCGGTGATTACTTCAAGAAGGAGGCTATTGAGTGGTCTTGGGAATACTTGGTGGATGTGCTGAAGATTGATCCGAGCAACCTCTATGCTACGGTGTTCGAGGGTTCTCCGGAAGAGGGCTTGGAGCGCGACAATGAGGCGGCTTCTTACTGGGAGCAGTTCTTGCCGAAGGATCATGTAATCAACGGTAACAAGCACGACAATTTCTGGGAGATGGGTGCTACGGGTCCTTGTGGTCCGAGCTCCGAGATTCATGTGGACTTGCGTAGCGACGAGGAGAAGGCTCGTATCCCGGGAGCGGAATTGGTGAATAAGGACAATCCGCAGGTGATTGAGATATGGAACTTGGTGTTCATGCAGTACAATCGCAAGGCGGATCAGAGCTTGGAGCCGCTGCCGGCAAAGGTGATTGATACGGGTATGGGCTTTGAGCGTTTGTGTGCGCTGCTGCAGGGTAAGAAGTCTAACTACGATACGGATGTGTTCCAGCCTATTATTAAGGTAATCGGCGAGATGGCGGGTTGCACGTATGGCGAGGACCACAAGAAGGATGTGGCCATGCGCGTGGTAGCTGACCACTTGCGCACCATCGCATTCTCTATTGCAGACGGTCAACTTCCGGGCAATGCGAAGGCGGGTTATGTGATTCGTCGTATCTTGCGTCGTGCGGTGCGCTATGGCTACACGTTCTTGAACCAGAAGCAGGCGTTTATGTATAAGTTGCTTCCGGTGTTGATTCATGAGATGGGTCCTACGTATCCGGAGATTGATGCTCAGAAGGAGCTTATTTCCAAGGTGATGAAGGAGGAGGAAGAGTCCTTCTTGCGCACACTGGAGACGGGTATTCGCTTGCTGGACAAGGTGATGGAGGATACCAAGTCTGCCGGCAAGACGGTGATTGATGGCGTACAGGCGTTTACGTTGTTTGACACATATGGTTTCCCGCTCGACCTCACGGAGTTGATTTGTCGTGAGAACGGTCTGACGGTGGACGAAGAGGTGTTCAACGTAGAGATGCAGAAACAAAAGGAACGCGCGCGTAACGCTGCGGGTATCGAGACGGGTGACTGGATTGAGGTGAACCCGGGCGAGACGGAGTTCGTGGGTTATGATTACACGGAGTATGAGTGTTCTATCTTGCGTTACCGTCAGGTGGTGCAGAAGAAGCAGAAGTTCTATCAGATAGTATTGGATAAGACACCGTTCTATGCGGAGAGTGGTGGTCAGGTGGGTGACAAGGGTGTCATCGTGAGTGAGTTTGAGACCATCGATATCTTGGATACGAAGAAGGAGAACAACTTGCCGATTCACATCACGAAGACGCTTCCGCAGCATCCGGAGGCTCCGTTCATGGCGTGTGTGGATGTGGACTTGAGAAATGCGAGTGCTGCCAACCACTCTTGTACGCACTTGTTGGATCAGGCGTTGCGCGAGGTGTTGGGCTCACACGTGGAGCAGAAGGGTTCATTGGTTACACCGGAGTCTCTGCGTTTCGACTTCTCTCACTTTGAGAAGGTTACACCGGAGCAGTTGCGTGAGGTGGAGCGTATTGTGAACCGTCGTATTCGCGAGGATATTCCGTTGCAGGATCATCGCAATGTGCCGATTGAGGAGGCGAAGAAGTTGGGTGCTATTGCGCTCTTTGGCGAGAAGTATGGCGACCATGTGCGTGTGGTTCAGTTTGGCACGAGTGTAGAGTTCTGTGGTGGTTGCCACGCTAGTTCTACGGGTCGTATCGGTATGTTTAAGATTATGAGTGAGAGTTCTGTAGCTGCCGGTGTGCGTCGTATCGAGGCGTTGACAGGTGAGGCGGTTGAGAACATCTTGTACGATGCTATGGACCATGCGACTGAGTTGCGTCAGATTTTCAACAATGCTCCGGATGTGAAGGCGGCTATTTTCAAGTCTATTGAGGAGAATTCTGCGCTGAAGAAGCAGTTGGAGACGTTCCGCAAGGAGAAGGCTCAGGAATTCAAAACGAAGTTGATTGCATCGGCTGTCGAGGAGAATGGTATAAAGATATTCAAGGGTGTTCTTCCGATTATGCCGGAGGATGCGAAGGATTTGGCGTTCCAGTTGCGTGCGGAGAATCCGGAGAATGCATTGATCGTTTTGGGTACGTTGTTTGACGACAAACCGTCTCTGACTGTAGCGATTAGTGACCCCTTGGTGAAGGAACATGGTTTGAATGCGGGTAAGATGATTCGCGAGGCTGCCAAGTTGATTAAGGGTGGCGGTGGCGGTCAACCGCATTTCGCTACTGCGGGTGGTAAGGACCCGGAGGGCATGCAACAAGCTATTGATAAGTTAATTGAATTGGCAAAATAATTGCATTTCAGTACGTTTTTATAGGGGGAGGGCTCACCTTGATGGTGCGTCCTCCCCTTTTTTTCTTTCGTATACACTTGGTAGAGACGTTTCGTGGATACTCGCTTGTAGGTGTATTCACTCCTCCTCCCGTTCTTCCAACTCCTGCCACTGTTTGTCGGACCAATTGATGAGGTACAACTTCTCCGTGGCCCGCGTGAACGCCGTGTACAACCAACGATAATAATCCGCCGAAACCATATCTTCCGTCAAATACCCCTGATCCAAATACACATGCTGCCACTGACCACCCTGCGCCTTGTGACACGTCACCGCATACGCATACTTGAGACGAAGCGCATTGAAATACATATCACGCTTCAACATCTGTAGGCGCTCACGCTTGGTGGACATATCCGCATAATCCTCCAAAACACCCTCCGTGAGACGCTGCTGCTGCGCCTCGGTGAGGTCGGGAGATTCATTCTGCAACGTATCCAATAACACCGTCACAACAATCTCAAAATCACCGTAATCCGGAAATTCCAAACGCACATCGGCAAAGTGAAAGCCATACAACTCACGCACATTGCGCACCCGTCGTACCACCGCCACATCGCCATTGGCAATGAAATCCATCGGACACTTCTCCCCCTCCTTCAACTCCTTCTTATAAGCATCCGTCCAGTAATAACTATTGTGCGCCACCACCACATGGTCGCCACTGCAAAGCATCTCCTCGCAGTCCAATATGCGCGCACGAATACCGTTGTTGAAGATGTTGGCACGCTTGTTACTACGCGTCACCACCACCGTCTGGTCCTTCCCCACTCGATAGTAGCTACTCTCCAGAGCCTCTATCAGTTCTTCACCGCTCACACGCTCCACATCCCCACGTTTCCTGCCGCACGCCACCGGCAGGTCGTAGACATCCTCCTGCGCCAACTGCTCCCTAAATCGCGTAGCATTCAACAAGATATCGCTCTCCCCCAACTGACGCACCACCTGAGTGAGTTCCACCGAGTGCACCCGCACCCCATAGCCTTCCAGCACCGACACCTCCATGGCAGCACTCTCCGATTCCCCCACCGGCGGCAACTGAGCCCTGTCACCCACCAAGAGCAAACGACAGCCCTCACCGGAATAAACATACTGCATGAGGTCGTCCAAGAGCGAACCCGACCCGAACTGTTGCTTTCCCGCCGCACGATAAGCTATCATAGAAGCCTCGTCCACGATGAAAAGAGTGTTTTTATACAAATTATCATTGAGCGTAAAAACACCCCCCTCACCCGTAAAGCTCCGTTCGCGATAAATCTTCCGATGGATGGTCAGCACCGGGAGTTCCGTAGCCAGAGAGAGCACCTTGGCAGCACGCCCCGTAGGTGCCATCAACACCACCTTTTGTCGATAACGCTGCAACATTTTCACCAGTACCGCCACCATCGACGTCTTACCCGTACCCGCATATCCGTTCAGCAGGAAGAGTGACTTTTCGTTCACATCCCACAAGAATTTTTCCCACGCTTTGAGCAAAAATAACTGCTCTTCGGTGGGTTCAAAAGGGCAAAAATGCACCATTTCCTCGTATAAATTCAAATTATTCATCCTTTTATAAGAAAAAACCGACAAAAAAATCGGCTATTAAATTTATTATTTCTATTTTTGTGGTGCGAATATAACAATAAAAATATAAATAACATTATGAAAAAGGTAATTAATTTGATTTTGGCTGTCTGTGCCGTTGCTTTGGTATGGGCTTTGGTGGAAAGCATCATGGGTCCAATCAACTTCGAGAAAGAGCAAGCCGTAAGAGAAGCAGCGGTAAAGAAAAGACTGATTCAGATTCGTGAAGCAGAGGAACAATACAAGCTGCAGCATGAGGGTATGTATTGCGATACCATGGCAAATCTTATCCAATTCATCAACGAGGCACGCATCGCTACCGTTATCAAGGAGGGTGAGTTGACCGATGACCAGATGGATGCCGGTTTGACCGAAGCTAAGGCTGCTGCCATCGTTCGCAGTGGCAACGCTGCCGAGATTGCCGCAAAGGGTTTGCAGGGTTTCCGTCGTGATACCGCATGGGTGTCTCTCAAGGAGAATCTCTTCGGTGCCGATTTCAACGCCGATTCTTTGGCATACATCCCTTACAGCGATGGCGAGAAGTTTGAGTTGGAGCAAACATTCATCATCAATAAGTCCGGTACGATGGAGTACTTGATGGAGTGCCGTGCACCGATTGACTCTTATATGAAAGGTATGAATGCCAATACTATTGCTACCTTGAAGGAGGATGCCGAGAAGTACAGTCGCTATAGCGGTCTTAAGATTGGTGATCTCGATAACGGAAACAACAATGCTGGAAACTGGGAGTAATATACTATCCAATTATACATTATCCATCCGCCTGAGTGCGGATGGATTTTCTTTTGTGCACGGCAATCCGGGTGCTCTGTCGTCCTTTAAATACAAGCGATTTAAGGTGGATAAACCGGCGGGGTATCTGGAGAAGTTGCGCACGGCTATCAATAAGCTATCGTTCCTGAAAAAGGGGACGCAGACGGATGTAAACATCCTTGTGGAGGGGAGTCCCATGTTGGTGCCGCCGGGGGAGTACAGTGCGGAGGATTTGATGCACATGTACACGTTTGGTCATGGCGAGATGGCAGATATCAAGTTGCTGACCAACTCGCTGTCGTGTGGTGCCACGGAGGTGTTTCCTATGGATGCCGGGGTGTATATTTATCTGAGTCAGCGTTTTCCGCATGCACAGTACTATGCGTCCATCACGCCGGTGATGGAGCATTTCTTGCCGCAGAAGGGAGAGGATGCGTCCCATGGTGCGCTACATGCTTATTTCCACGAGGATAAGTTGAGTGTCTTTGTCCTGCGGGGGGATGCGGTGTTGTATTCCAACGAGTTTGCACTGGGGCACCGGGAGGATGCGGTATTCTTCATCTTATCGGTTTGGAAAGCGTTGAAGATGAACCAGAACCGCGACTCGCTGTACGTAATGAGCGATGTGGCGGCTGAGGGCATCATACGTGAGTTGACGACCTTTGTGGCGCACGTCATGGTGGTGAATCCGCGTACGGATTTCCCCACGAGTCCCATTGCGCGTAAGGGGGAGATTCCATTTGATATGCAAACACTCATTAATGCTATTATACTATAAGATATGAGAATTATAACCGGTAAATATAAGGGACGTAGATTTGATGTGCCGCGTACATTTAAGGCGCGTCCCACAACCGATTTTGCGAAAGAGAATCTGTTTAATGTTCTGACAGGGTATATAGACTTCGAAGATGCTACGGCGTTGGACTTGTTTTCCGGCACGGGTAGCATCACGCTAGAGCTTCTTTCGCGGGGATGTCGTCAGGTCATCTCGGTGGAGAATGATATGCAGCATCGGCGTTTCATCGCTAAAACTCTGGAAGAACTTGGTGACGAGGGAGGCATCTCCATCAAGGGAGATGTGTTTAAGTTTGTGGAGCGTTGTCACGAGGAGTTTGATTTCATCTTTGCGGATCCGCCGTATGCTCTGAAGGAGTTGGGTACGTTGCCAACAGTGATTCTGAATCAAGGGATTCTGAAGCCGGAGGGCATCTTTGTGCTGGAACACGGCAAGGATTACGATTTCTCCGATCATCCACTATGCTTCGACCAGAGGGTATACGGAAGCGTACATTTCTCGTTTTTTAAAAAATAAGTAGGGGATATTCCCTCTGTAAGGACACCGAAACGTGTCCCTACACAGTGGATATTCACCCGTTTGTATCCTATATCCGGCATGATTCACGTGCCGGATTTTTGTGAACATCCCTCTCTAGAATAAAAGACATCATATAATCACTCAAAAACATACGCAAACAAATATATGCAACCAAACCAAAACGCCGTACAGCGCTTCACAACGCTCTGTACAGCCCTCTTATTATGCACTCTCCCATCCACGTCCCAAACACAAAAACAGACGGACGATTACAAAGAACTGTGGTTGGAACAAATAGACAATGAGGAATCTTCTACCTCGCTTCTCGATGAACGATGGACGGAACGAACCACTCATCCATACAACCTCTCCACCATCACCCGCGACCAGCTCGCATCACTCTACTTCTTGGACGACACACGCATAGAGGCACTCCTCTCCTACCGGGAGAAACATGGTGCCATAGTCACTTACAGCGAACTTATGGCCATCCCCGAGCTCTCCTACAACGACCGTGTGCTCCTCCCGCTCTTCACCTACATAGGCGATTCCTCGTCTCCTGAACCACCCGTCACACGGAGTTCTCTCCTTAACGAAGGTACGCATACGCTCGCCCTAACCACCGACATTCCCCTCTACCAAAGGGCCGGTTACCAGGACGGCACCTACGAGGGGAACGCTCTCCACGAGACCTTCCGCTATCAATACAACTACCGAGACAAGGTGATGTGGGGCTTACAGGGGGACAAAGATCCGGGGGAGCCCTTCTTTGGCTCCTGGAACAAATGGGGATACGATTACTACGGATATTATTTGATGCTCAACGATGTGAGGCGCATCAAACGAGTCGTACTAGGCGACTATCGTCTGAGTTTCGGTCAAGGGCTCGTGATGAACAACAACATGAGTTTCGGCAAGACCAGCGATATCTTTGCACAGAACAACGGCAAAGGAATACAGAAACACTCCTCCACCGGCGAGGTGGATTACTTCGAAGGGGCTGCCGTCACACTGGGATTGGGCAGAAAACACCAAGGCGAGGTGCCGTGGGAGTTGACCGCTTACCTTTCCCGTCGTCACCTGGATGCCAACACCAACAGCGATGGCGATGTCACCTCGTGGAAGACGGACGGTTACCATCGAACCGAGAGTGAGGAGGGAAAAAGAGGGACATGCACGGAGATGCTTTACGGAGGTCACATCGCTTACCACAATCGCTACTTCCAAATAGGAGCGACAGGTTCGCATACACACTACGACCTCACGCTCACACCATCCGACTTATATTATAAGGTGTATGCCATGCGGGGACGCGATTTCACTAACGCATCGGTGGACTACGCATACGTTTGCTATCCATTGGCTTTTCGGGGTGAGATGGCCATCAACGAGAAGGGTTACATGGCGTTCTTGAACAAACTGAGTTATTATGTTTCGCACAAGTGGCAACTGTTTGTTTCTCACCGATATTACGACAAACAGTACACCTCACCTCACGCTAGTTCCATCGGTACCAACTCCTCGGTGCAAAACGAGCAGGGTGTCTATGCCGGTATGAGCTGGAGTCCCACCTATCGCACACAGATTAACGGATATGTAGACTACTACCATTTCCCTTCGGCGGTCTATGGTTGTAAGTATCCGTCGAGTGGCGTAGAGATGTATCTGAAGGCCGATTTCCAACCGATTAGTGATACGCGTGTGATGGTGAGCTACAAGTGGATTAGTCGTCAAAAGAGTTACGATGTTTCGGATGCTCAGACGTTGTTGCACTACGACGCACAGCATCGCATCCAGTTGCGCATCACGACCAACATGAGCGACAAGTTGACGAGTGTAACATCGTCCGCCTTGAGCTTGGTTAAGAAGTTCGATACGGAATTAGACAAGGGTTGGTTTATAGCGCAGCGTCTCACTTACAATCCGTTTCGCAAGTTGCGGTTCAGTGGTTTGATCTCCTATTTTCACACCGATGATTACGCATCGAGAGTGTATATCTTTGAGCCAACGCTGTCCTACGGCAGCAGTTTCGGATCGCTTTATGGGGAGGGTATACGTCTTTCTATATTAGCGAGTTATGCTCCGGGCAGCCGCATAAAGATAGAGGCAAAGTATGGGCTCACCAATTACTTTGACCGCACGGAAATCAGTTCAAGCCACCAACTCATCAGTGCATCGCACAAAGAGGATGTTTCGGTGATTATAAGTTTTAAGTTATAAGAGGGTGAACGGGATGTTACTTTTACACGAGCGAGTATACACAGTGCATGAACTATGTATACTCGCTCGTAATTGTTTACACAAAATCGAAACTTGTGTAACTTATAATTTTGCCGCTCGATTCATCAACGCATAATCCAACAACGTCATAGCCGCCATTGCCTCCACTACCGGAACGGCTCTAGGCACCACACACGGATCGTGACGTCCACGCGCCTTCACCACCGTATCCTTACCATGAATATCCACCGTTGGCTGCTCCATAAGGAGCGTTGCTACCGGCTTAAACGCCACACGGAAGTAAATGTCCTGACCATTACTGATACCGCCCTGTATACCACCACTGTGGTTCGTACGTGTATCTATCCTACCGTTGTTGTCGTAGAAAATATCGTTCTGCTCACTTCCTCGCTGCGCCACACCGGCAAAGCCCTCTCCGTACTCAAAACCCTTTACGGCATTGATACTGAGCATGGCGCCGCCTAAGGCAGCATGCAACTTGCCAAACGCGGGTTCACCCCATCCTGCCGGAGCACCGGTCACGACACATGTGATGACACCGCCTATGGAATCGCCCTCACCCTTTATCTTGGCGATAAGCTCCTCCATCTCTGCTGCCTTCGCTGCATCGGGACAACGAACGATGTTGCTCTCCACCTGCGAGAGGTCGTACTGCTTGTAATCACGCTCCAAGGCGATTGAACCCACCTGCGAAACATACGCCTGTACCTTTACGCCCATCTGCGCTAGAGCCAACTTAGCCAATGCACCCCCCACACAACGAGAGATGGTTTCACGCGCTGAACTACGACCGCCACCGCGATGGTCGCGTATGCCCCACTTATTATAATAGGTGTAATCGGCATGCGACGGACGGAAGAGCTCACGCAAGTTGTCATAGTCGTTGGAATGCTGGTTGGTGTTGCGCACCAGGAAACCAATGGGACATCCTGTTGACTTGCCCTCAAAGACACCGGAGAGAAACTCCACGGCATCGGGTTCCTTACGCGATGTGGTAATGCGACTCTGTCCCGGGCGACGTCTGTCCAACTCCTGTTGCACAAACGCTTCATCGATTTCTATTCCTGCCGGAAAGCCATCTATAACACCTCCCACGCCGGCACCGTGGCTCTCACCAAAGGTGGTGAGGCGAAAGAGTGTCCCAAAGCTGTTTCCCATAATATATACTTCTTATTCTTCTTGTCGTTTCATTAGTTACCGCAACCGCCTTCGCAGCCACCACAGCCACCTTCGCAGCCGCCACCGCCGCAACCGCCACAGCCACCTTCGCCGCTGAGCATACGTGCGGTCTCTTCTATCTCGGCATTGGTAGCCTCGCGCTTGCATTCCACCTTACCGATGAAGTGCAGTTCCTTGCCTGCCAACGGGTGGTTCAGATCCACCTCCACGAGGGTATCGGTTACTGCCGTCACGGTGGCATTCATACGATTGCCTTCGCTGTCCATCAAGGGCACCACATTGCCTTCGTAAACTTGATCGGCAGCAAATTTGCCATCTACGTAAAAGAGTTGTTTGTCGAGTTGGCGTACGCCCTCGGGGATATAAGGTCCGTAGGCTTCCTCTTCGTTCAGGGTGAAGTCGAAGCTATCGCCTTGGTTCAGCGGCAGGATTTGTGCCTCGAAAGCATCGAGTGTCACGCCCATACCGGAGATGAACTGGAAGGGGTGTTCAGCGGGAGCCTTTTCCATCAACTCGCTTTGTCCCTCACTGTTGGTTACATACAGCTCATAAGAGAGTGTTATGTACTGATTTTCTGCTGCCATAAACTTTAATTATTATCAGTGTTTACTATTGAATTTCTTTTTGTCGGGTGCAAAGGTAGTAATTTTTTTTGGCGAGGGCAAAGATTTTACCGCGTAATTCTTGCGGTATGGATGGAAAGCTCGTGAATGGATTCCGTTACATTAGAATGCGTGGCAGGTTAACACCCACCCCGTAGGGTGGTTACACAAAAGAAAAACCGTATGTCCGATGCATCACTGCTCGAACATACGGTTCAATATAAAAATCAAAAAACATGCTTCTTACTCTTCGGCGGAAGCCTGCTCGTTTGTCTTGAAATAGACCGTGGAACAGTGCCAACCATCCGATGAAGTGACAACAAATTTGTACGTGGAATTCGGCTTCAACTCCTCAATACTAGCGTAGTTTTTGGAGGTGGTGTACATCGGGAAATCCTGATCATCATCGTCCGATGACAAATCACAATCATACGTGATGTTATCCCCCTCTACAGCATCCCATTCCAAACGAACTTCCGTTGCCGTCAAACTATCTGACACTACACGCAGGTTTAATCCTTGCGCCTCCAGCGTGGTGAAATTCACCGTGGATACTGCCTTGCCGTCCGCCGTTACAACCGTAAATGTATACGCCGTACTCGGATCCATCTCTATCTTGGCATAGGTGTTGGACGTGGTGTAAACGGGGAAAACTTCAGAGTCGGACTTCAACGTACACAAGTACTCGGCACCCTCGCCTGCTGCATCCCATACAATCTTTACTGACGTAGCCTTCAAGCTACCCTCCTCCACCTGCGCCTTCAAGTTGGCAATCTGACCACCGATATACACATCGTCGGCATAGTCCGTGTGGTCACACGACATCAGAGCGGCAGCCCCCGCTGTCGATAGCAGGAGATATGCCCCTGCCGTCAAATAGTTCTTTGTCTTCATTGATTTGATTCTTTATTTAGTTAATGAATTTACATTACCACTGGAAATACAAGTAGGTATAGCCGTAGTAAGCGTAATCATCCTCGCTCTCACTGTCATCGGCATACTTCAAGAAACCGATGGTAAGACATCCGAACTTCGTTCCCTCACAGATATAATTGTAGCTATCGCCATCGAAGAGGAACGGTGTGGTATAATAGTATCCCGGATCGTTCGGGAAGCGCAATGAGAAATCACTGTCGGTACCTGCCTCGGAGAATGCCCAAGCATCGTAACTCCACCAGGGATCGCTACAGTAGAGTCCGTTCAGCGGATGGATGGTCGCATAACCGGAAGAAGCCCATGCAGACTCAAGCAACTCGTAGTCGAAATCGTAACCCTCGGCAAAGTTTACAATACGATATCTGTTCTGATCCTTCAACTTATAGATGTTTGCCTCGTAACCCGTGACGGCACCATAAGTATCGTAGAAGTAAGCATTCTCTATATACAACTCCCAATCGGCTACCAACACACTGAGATTGACTGATGTAGCATGTGTGGTGTAGGGGTTGATGTACTTGCTGTCCGCAATCGCCACGGTACAAGCATAAGAAGCAACGGAGTCGGTAGCCTTAAACTGTACCGGCACCTCCACACTCTTAACGCCATCCTCGAAGGTCGCGGAAGCGGGCACACTGAAGTTCACCGTATCCGATGCACTCAGAGCCACCGTAGCCACGCCTACGGAATCTTGTCTTGTGAGCGTGAGTACATAGTCCTTGCCTTCACTCGGCATCACCTCGTCCGAAGCGGCGGTTAGACCTTCAAAGTAAACCAGTTCCCCGGGCTGTTCGCCGGGAGACCAGTTATCATCGTCGCTACAAGCGGTGCAGAGCGCCAAGGAGGCTACCGCACACGCGGAACGAAACATATACTTATTTATATTCATATTGCTAATTCTTTATTCGTGTTTACATTAATAAGAAGGATCCGGATTGGGCTTAATAGCCTTGTTACGACCACACTCCGTGTTCGGAATGTAGAGGTTGAGCCACTTGGCACAGTATCCCTCGTTGGAATCGATTTGAGCGTTGCTGGGGAAGTTCGTACCGTCATACGTTCTCACCACCTGCAAGTTGAGACGTTTGTAGTCGAAGGCGATGATACCCTCGCCCCAGAACTCAATACGCTTCTGCAACATGAGTTCCTTGCGGAAAGACTCCAGGTCGGAAACGCGGCACACATACAAGGGGACACTGTAACGATAAGTGTTCATGAAGCTCTGCAAGTCTGACTTAGCACCTGCCAAATCGCCCGCAGCGGCCTTCGCCTCTATACGGATGAAGTACATCTCCTCCACACGCATCAATGGATAATCCACCGCAGCTGCTGTGCTGTAAGAAGCCTTCTCACCGGCATTCGTACGGAACTTGAAAGAAGCGTAAGCGGGAAGAGCGGCAAAGTGACCGTCTGCTACGTTGGTCTTGTACTTAGACTTAGCGGACTCCTTACCGGCATCGTCCGGACTAATCCAAGTCTTCTTACGCCAGTCCATATCACCGATGGACTTGTAGAGGCTGGCACCGATAAGATGCTGCGCACCATACAAGTTGGAATACTTCTCCGTGGTGGAGTTGTAATAGATACCACCCACACCGAAGAACTGCTCGGAGGACATGTGACCGGTGAAGTTACGCCACTCACTGGTGCTCAAATCTTCCTTATTAATGGCCACGCCCAACATCCAGGAACTTACGGTCTTGTTGTTGAAGCCTGAAGTGTAGTCGTTGCCACCGTACCACTCGCTCTCGGTGAGCGGAGTAGCACCGCTGGTGGAGATAGCCTTGTCGGCATAAGAAGCCGCCAGGTTGTAGGCATCTACTGCGGTAGAAGCGCCCAAGTCTACGCCTGAATTTGCCAGGGAATCAATAAAGGCCGGGGTCTGCTCGAAGCGAGTTCCCAAATCCAAATAGAGACGTGCCTTGAGACCGTATACCACACTCAAGTCGGGCATATCCTTGGTAGAACGGGTGTAATTTGCCAGGTACTCCTCAGCCTTATCCAGATCGTCCAGGATGAAACGATACATATCATAGAAGGCTGCACGCGGGGTGTTACCTGCCTCTGCCTCGGTAGTGGTCTCTGTGATGATGGGCACGGTGAGTCCCTTGATGGTGTCTCCTGCTGCATCGTTGGTGGCATCACCCGTCATCTTGTACTCGTACAGACGAGCCATATCGAGATAAGCCATTGCACGATAGAAGTGTGCAATACCGAAATACTGCTTCGTGTCCTCGGTCGGGGTGAGACGCAAGATGCTGTGCGTGTTGTTGATCATCTGATAGTAGAAGTTCCAGGAGATGTATGCCGGAGCATAGTCGCCGCCCAGATACTTAGCCTCTTCCCAGTAGGTGAAGTAGTCGTATGTGGTGTTGTAGATGGGAAAGTCGCCGGTGTACATATCGCGCGTCATGCCCAATCCGGGGTAACCCAAATCGTACTCGTCCGAACCACCGTAGACTGTGTTTACCTGTACGAGATGCTCCACAATACCGGTTGTCAATGCACTCATGGCCGATGCGTTGCCTTGCACCTGACGATCAATCATGGTGTTGTCCTTTGGCGTTGTTTCATCGATACAACTTGTACACAGACCCAGTGCAAGGGAGGCACCCAAAATATATTTGTATTTCATATACATTGTCTAATTTTTGAATTATACCTTATTTGATACTTAGAACTGCAGAGAGATACCTCCGGAGATGACACGCATGGGGCTGTAGGTTCCGTAGCCGGATGAGGTACGGGGGTCGTATCCCTTGCGCTTGGACCACAAGTAGAGGTTGTCACCGGCTGCGTAGATGCGCAGGCTGCTGATGCCGTACTTGTTGGTAAGGGTCTTGGGCAGGGTGTAACCAATCTGTGCGTTCTGGAAGCTCAAGTAGCTGTTGCTGATAAGGAAGCGGTCTGAGAGTCCTCCTACGTTGGAGTCACCGAGCTGCCAACGGGGTACGTCGGTGTTGGTGTTCTCTGTGGTCCATGCATTGAGCAGGTCCTTGTGGAGAGCGTAACCACTACCGTTGGAACCGGTGGTGGGGTTGGTCATCAACATGGCATATTCGTAGTCGATGCCCTTGCCTCCGAGGGAGTAAACAAACTGTACGCTGACGTCGAAGCCTTTCCAGTTGACCGTGGTGCCTACACCGCCGAATACGGGGGTTGAGGTCTTGAAGAGATACTTGGTGGCACTGCTATAGTCGGTGGTTACTTCGGTATCGGTCACGTACCACTGAGAGAGTCCTTCGGAGGATACGCCTGCATAGCGGGGTATGTACCAGGTGCTGACGGGGAGTCCTTCGCCGACGAAGCTGTTGGTTCCGGAGAGATAACCTCCGTGACCTTCTACGGTTGATGACTTGTTCTCATCGGGCATCTTGGTGATTTCCTGATGGTTGTAGGTGAGGTTCAGGTTGATATTCCAGGTGAGGTCTCTCTTCTTGATGGGTGATCCGTTGAGGGAGATTTCTACACCTTGGTTGCGCAGGTCACCTACGTTCTTGTAGTATCCGAGATAACCGAGGGTATTGGGCACGTTGAACCACATGAGCATGTCGCTGGTGGTGCGGCAGTAGTACTCGATGCTACCACCCAAACGATTCTTGAAGAGGTCGAACTCGAAGCCCATGTTGAAGTTGCGGTTGGTTTCCCAGGTGATATCGGTGTTACCCTTCTGATTGAATACCAGAGAGAGTTGGTTGTTCACTGTTCCTACGGTGTAGCTGTCGGCATAGCGGTAGTAACCGATGTTGTCGTTACCCTGCTCTCCATAGGAAATCTTGAACTTGAGGTTGTTCACCCAATCTGCCTTGAAGAACTCCTCTTTGCTGATAATCCATGCACCTCCGACGGACCAGAAGTTACCCCAACGGTTGGAGGGGTCGAAGCGTGAGGATGCATCGCGACGGAAGGATGCGGATGCGAAGTAGCGGGTATCGTAGTCGTAGAGGGCACGGAAGAAGTAACCCTCGGTGTTGTACTGTGTGCCGTAAGAGCTAGGAATGCTGTTGGAGGTGAGATAACCGTCCAACTCTTTGTTACCGAAATAGTCGGTAGCTCCGGTCTTGGATGCAGAGAGGTAACGGTAGTCGTACTTGTAGTACTCGTGACCAATCATGGCGGAGAGGTTGTTCTTGCCAAGGTTCTTGCTCCAGTTCAACAACTGCTGTACGTTGAAGGTGGTGACGCGGCTGTGCTGTACGTTGAGGGCACCTCCGGTCTGTGCGTAGTATCCGTAGTAGGGGTTGGAACCGGCTGTGGTACGGGTATCCAGTACGGAGGTTCCTGCCTTGAAGGTGAACTTAAAGTCGTTCAAGAAGGTAATGTCGGCGTAGGCGTCGGCATTGATGGAGTTTGATTTGGCGTTGTAGAAGTCAACCAAACTTGAGGACAATGCGTTGCTACCGGTAGACTGTGGACGGCTCTCGGTGTTGTAGTATCCGTTACCGTAGTCAAAGACTTTTCCGTTGGAGTCGTAGAGGATGTTTCCATTCTCATCGCGTGCGTACATAGGGTAGATAGGACCCATATTGGCTGCGGAGCTGAACACGTTGCCGGAGAGGTAGCTGGAGGAAGAGTAAGAACTTCCGGTAGAGCTACTGCTGGAGGTATAGAGTTCGTTGTCTTCACTTGCCAGCGCCTTGCGGTTGGCGTTGGTGTAGGCCACGTTGACACCGGTCATCAACCAGGGTTTTGCCTGGAAGGTGGTGCGCAACTTACCGGAGAAACGCTCATAGTCGTTGGAGCGGATGATGCCTTCGTCCTTCAAGTAACCGAAGGAGGCATAGCTCTGGAGGTCTTTGTTACCACCGGATACGCTCAGGTTGTACTCCTGACGCAGACCGCTGTGATAGGTCTCATCGGTCCAGTCATCAGGGGTGATGGTGTAGTTGGTACCATCCACGTTGACCACGCGACCCAGGGTGGCGTTGGGGTTCAACTTACCGTTGGTACCAATCAGATACTCGTTCTCGGGCACGGTGTAGACGTTGTAACCCAAACCGCCCACATCTGTACCACCGAACAAGTTTTGGTTGGCGAGGACGTGTGCAGCGGACGCTGTCTGACCGTCGGATACGTATTTGTTATAGAGAGCCTTGTAGTACATCTCATAGTACTGACCGGGGTCGGTGATGCGGTCGTAGTCTCTGGTAGAGCGACTGTTCACACCCCACTTAGCATTCAAGGATATCTGAGTCTTGCCATTCTCACCCTTTTTGGTTGTAATGATAATCACACCGTTGGCACCGCGTGCACCATAGAGGGCATTGGAAGCAGCGTCCTTAAGTACGGTTACGCTCTCCACATCTTGCGGGTTGATATTGTTCCAACCGCCCTCGTAAGGCATACCGTCGAGGATAATCAACGGGCTGGTACCCGCGTTGATGGAACCCTCGCCACGAATAAGGATGGAGGAGGAGGAACCCGGGGATGTTGACGGGCTCATCTGCAAGCCGGCTACTTCTCCAATCAAGCCTTCCAGTACGTTGGATACTTGCTTGCGGGAAAGTGCTTCTTTGTCAACCACTACGGCAGAACCGGTGAATGCCGATTTCTTGGCAGTACCGAACGCTGTCACAATCACTTCATCTAACTCTGCCACATCTGCTTGCAGCACGATTTTCATTTTTGAGGAGGCGGTGACTTCTTTGTCAAGCATGCCTACGTAGGTGACGCGCAGGACAGATTTCTCTTTCAATCCCGATAATTGGAATTTTCCATCGAGATCTGTCAACACTCCAAGCGTAGAGCCTTTAACCTTTACGGCTGCTCCGATGACCGGTTCTCCTTCTTCATCGAGAACCGTTCCCGAAACATTTAAGCTCTGGGCCATTCCATACGTAATTCCTACAAAAAGGAAAAACATCATTACATAAAATCTTAATCTCATAAGTTCTATTTTTGAACGTTACTATTTTTGTATTTTCTTTTTACTTGTGTTGTTCGGGATGTGCGCAAATGGTGATTTGTAAAGATATTCTACTTTCATCTTTCTTCGCCTAAATCTTTCTTTCATTGTCCATCTATACTTCCCAAAAACTTTCGTTTATTAATGTAATATCAATTTGAGGGCAAATTTATGAAAAATCATTAATCCGTGCAAGAAAAGTTAGCCAAAAATAGCGTTTTGATAGCATTTTAACATGAAAAAGGATAGATTTCGGGGTATTCTGTCACTTATCAAATCTATTCTACTCTATGTAAAGTAAAACCGGGGTTCGGGAGTTTCGGGGGGAGTTTTACAGAAAACCCCGGAAAACAGATTTCCTTATTTGTAATAGATTTTTTTAGAAATTACATATATCTACAGTATAGGGATGCTCCACGAAGCACCCCTATACTATAGTTGTTTTACATAGGACCACCGCCGGGACCTCCCATGCCACCGCCCATATCACCGCCACGACCGCCGCCGAAGCCACTCTCCATATCGCCACCTCTGCGGTTGCTACCGCCACTACCTTGCTTGCCACCTATCAAATTGAGCTGATAGATGAAGTGGAGCATGGCGTAGGAGGTGATGGTGTTGTAACGCATATCACTGCGGGTGATGGCGCTGATGGTGCGACTGACATTGCTCTGCTGGTGCAGGATGTCGTAGAGTTGCAGGGAGATGGTGGCGCGCTTCTTGGCGAGGAAGCGTTGGGCTATCTGGAAGTTCCACAACAACTCATTGGTATTCATGGTGGCATCATCGTATCCGCGACGACTGTTCTCGCTGATATTGGTGGAGATGCTCATACTCCAAGGCAAACTCCAGTTGGCGCTGAGACCGTAGGCGAAGGTGTAGGTGTCTAGGTTGCCGGTAGTGCGTATGTCGTTGCGGGCGTGACGATAGTTGATGCTACCGTTGAGGGTCACCTCGAAGGCGTCTGTGCGATAGGTGAAGCGCAGACTTTCGTTGAGGTTGAGGTTCTTGGCTGTGTTCTTACGAGTGGACTTGTCTTCGTCGAGATAGACGTAGCTTACGCTGTTGGTGTAGCCTACATTGCTATTGGTACTGAAGCGGAAGCGAGTATCGAAAGGCATGGCAGTGTTGAAGCCGAGACGGAAGTTGGCGTTCCAATTGCCGTTGATATTCATGGGCTTGGTGACGCGTCCACCGGTAGTTTCATCGTAACTGGACATGGAGGATACGCTGTTCTGCATGGTTCGGAAGTCGAAGCTGGTATTGAAGAAGCGCTGTAGGTCGCGGATGGACTTGTTGTACTCTGCCCGTATATTATGGGTAAAGGAGGGGTCCAACTCGGGATTACCCATGCGTATGCTCAGGGGGTTGGCATTGTCCAGAGTGTCGGGTATCAAGTCGGTAATGGAGGGTTGACTGCTGCTACCGCGATAGGTAAAACGGAACTGTTCCTGCTTGGAGAAGCGGTAGCGGAACTGTGCCGTGGGCGACCAGTTAAACACGGTACGAGGGATGTCGTAGTGTTTCTCTCCTTTGGTATAGGAGGTGGAGGAGTGCTGCGGTTGCAGGGAGACACCTACGGAGAGGTTGTACTTGGTGCGAATCATGCGCAATTGTAGACGTATGTCGTGGTTGTAGTACCGGTTCTCTACGTAGCGACACTGATCGGTGTCGAGGGTATAATAGAGGGGATTGTTGTAGGCTTCGTAGTTGTAGAGTCCGATGCCATCGCTGCCGTTCAGGGGGTTGAAGATGGAAGAAACGGTACGGTCGCTGTTCTGATAGTTGTAGCGGAAGTTGTAGCTAAACTGCAGATAAGCAGCGTAGAAGATGGGTTCACTATAGGAGAGCTGAACGTTCCAATTGTGATTCTTCGTGGGAGCATCGTTGTATTGCACCTTACTATATATAGAGTCACCTCCGGTGGCTGCCAGGAGTTGATAGTAGTCGATTTGTGAATAAGAGGCACTCTCGCTCTCGTTGCGTCCGATGCCACCACCTACGTTCAGGGTGAGGTTGCGCCCTTCGTTGTTCAACTTGCGGTTCACTTGCAGAGAGAAGTTGCCGCTGTAGGAGTCACCCTTGCTATGGTTACTGTTCACATTGCGGTTGACACGTGCAGAATCGGGCACATCCAAATAACTCTCCAGGGGATCGAGAACATAAGCGTAGGGATCCTGATTGAAGGTGATGGAGTGACCGTAGGAACGGTTGTTCGTGTGGGTATAATTAAAGGTAGGACGCAGAAGGATATTGGTCATGGTGTCCGGTTTCCACTCCAAACGGTAGTCGAAGGAGAAGTTCAAGGACTTGTTGGTGCTGTTGGAATAGTGATTGGAGTAGCTGGAATTGCGGGTTTCAAAGGACTGTGAGTTGGTCCACGACTTGGAATCCGTGCCCACCGTATTCACCTGAGCACTACCACCCATCTCCAGTTTGGAGTTCTCAAAGGCAAAGTTGGCTCCGGCTCTGCGGTGTGTATTCTGACCGTTTCCACCGCCGCCACCGCCACGGAAGCCACCGCCACCACCGGGGAACCCGCTATCGTTCACATTATTGGCACTACCCATCAAGGTGAAGCGTTTGGCCTCGCCGAAACGATTCACAGACAACTTCTCCGTATAACGATCCTCCGTACCATAGGCTGCATCCAGGTTGCCAAACCATCCCTGCTTCATGCCCTTCTTCACGGTTAAGTCTATGACGGTCTCTTCGTTGCCATCGTCAATACCGGTGATGCGAGTCAAGTCGCTCTTCTTGTCGTACACCTTCACCTTGTCCACGATATTGGCAGGCAGGTTCTTGAGAGCAGCATCCTTGTCGCTACCAAAAAACTCCTTACCGTCCACCAGCACCTTACTCACGGTCTTACCGTTTACCGTCAGGTTGCCGCTATCGTCGGTTTCCACGCCGGGGAGTTTCTTCACCAACTCCTCCACCATGGCTCCCTCCGGTACCACAAAGGCAGCTGCGTTGTAGACAGTGGTATCCTCCACCACCTCCATCTCGGGAATTTTTCCCTCCACAACAGCCTCCTGCATCATCTTGGAAGACGCTTTTAGCAGGATATCCTTCGCGCGATAAATACCCTTCTTCCCCGTCAAGTTGACCGAGAGCGTTTGTGTATCATATCCCACAAAGGATACCTTCACCACATATTGGGCCGGGCGCAAGTTTTTGAGCAAATAAACACCATTAGAGTTGGTCACATCTCCCTTCACGAAGGTGGAGCCGTCCTCCTTATATAGTTGTATAGTAGCGGCTTCCATCCCCTTCAGGTCGGAATTGTCGTACACCACACCACGGAGTATCACTCGTTCTTCCGCCTCCGCAGCGGTTGCTCCGGAAACTACAACCGTCCCCGAGCTGTTTTCTTTACTTTGTGCCCGTGCCGTCGTTGCAGTCAAAAGCAGCGCCCAGACCCAAATCATGTGTCGTCTCATATACTGTATTTTTATTTATTTCTTATACATATTTTAGAATACTCCTTCATTTTTTATGGAGGACTACGATTATTGGAGTGCTTTTTTAAGAAAAGGTTTAATGGAATTCATGCTTTTTTACAAGATTTACTCAAAAAACCACACCGTATAAGTAATATAATTTAACAAGTGTAGATTTGACATTTGTAGTGAAAAACGAAACGCTGACGACATGTAAAATAGCGAAAAATCGGCATTTTTCCACTTTTTTTTGCGATTTTCGCAAATCTTTTTGGTAGTTTTCTTGCATGAATGAATTTTACGTACTATCTTTGCAACATCTTATTTACAGTTATGGTAAATAAGTATAACAAATTCTCTCTCTTTTTCGAGAAGGCCCTGCTGTGAAGTCCGGCCTTCTTTTTTTTGTTTCCTCCCCAAACGTTTGGTGATACGGAGGAAAAACGCTACCTTTGCCCCCTGAAAACAATAATATAAGGTATATATATAAATAGGTAGGCTGATGAAAGCATTTCTTAAGTACACTTTGGGGGCGTTTATAGGCACCACTCTGGCGCTATTTCTCCTCATCCCCTTTGGTATAGGAATCATTGTGGGCATCGCTACGGCGGGTTCCTCGGGCGAACTGGTGGAGAAACACTCCATCCTTCGCATCTCTTTTACGGGCGAAATTGCGGAACGCAATTCTCTCAACCCACTGTCGGGACTCTTAGGGGACAACTACAATACACTCTCCCTTAGCCGTATCCTCTCTGCCATAGAGAAAGCCAAGAACCACAAGGACATCGACGGTATCTATCTGGAGGGCGATGTCTTGAGCAGTGCTACGCCAGCCATGTTGCAGGAGATACGGGCGGCGCTGAAGGATTTTAAGAAGTCGGGAAAGTTTATCTATGCGTACGGAGATTCCTACAGCCAGGGGTGCTATTACGTGTGCTCGGTGGCAGACTCTGTGTTGCTCAACCCGCAGGGAGGGATTGAGTGGAAAGGATTGGCTTCGCAACCCATGTTCTACAAGGATCTTTTGGAGAAGTTTGGTGTGAAGATGCAGGTCTTCAAGGTGGGTACCTATAAGGCAGCAGTGGAACCCTTCATCGGCGAGAAGATGAGCGATGCCAACCGCGAGCAGGTGGAGGCGTATATGGGTTCCATCTGGGGACAAATCGTAAAGGAGACGGCTGCATCGCGCAAACTGTCGGTGGACTCTCTCAATGCGTATGCCGACCGATTCACCTATTTTGACGAGGCTTCCGAACTGAAAGCACGAGGGATGGTGGATGCACTGGTGTATATGGACCAGGTAAAGTCGATGCTCCAACGGGCTACGGGACGAAAGGAGAAGGAGGAACTGAAGATGGTGACGCCGGAAGACTTGGAAGATGTTGCGGTGGAGGAGAAGATGGCAACGCCCAATGTGGCGGTCTACTATGCCTTCGGCGATTTGGTGCAGCGTCCCGTTTCAGGAGGACAGGATTGCATCGCCTCGGAACGGGTCATCAGGGACTTAGCGGAACTTAGAGACAACGATGATATAAAGGCGGTGGTGCTACGCGTCAATTCGGGCGGAGGTAGTGCTTATGCAGCCGAAATGATATGGCGCGAAGTGGTACGCTTGCGCGAGAAGAAACCGGTGGTGGTCTCCATGGGAGGCATGGCGGCATCGGGTGGTTACTACATCAGTTGTGCCGCAAACCACATCTTTGCGGAACCGACAACACTCACGGGAAGCATCGGTATCTTTGGTATGTTTCCGGATGCGAGCGGATTACTCACCGAGAAATTGGGGGTGAAGTTCGATGTGGCGAAAACGAATCGTCTATCGGATTTCGGTACACTCTCACGTCCCTTCAACGAGACGGAGTGTGACATGCTGCAGCGATACATCAACCGAGGTTATGACACATTTATCAAGCGTGTGGCGGACGGTCGCAAGATGAAGGATGCAGAGGTGCGCAAGATAGCCGAGGGACGTGTGTGGACAGGCGAACAGGCACTACGATTGGGACTGGTGGACCGAATGGGTGGTCTCCGGGAGGCGATTGCTTATGCGGCTAAATTGGCAAAAGTCAAGGAGGTGCATACAGGGGACTATCCGCAGGAGGAGGACTGGTACTTGCAATGGTTGCAGGAGAAGAAGACGGACTACTTGGAGAGTGAGATGCGCGGTTATTTGGGCGATTATTACTCCACGTTCCGTTATCTAAAGAGTCTGAACACTCAGGATGCCGTGCAGGCGCGCATCCCTTACGTCATGGACATCATTCACTAATAGGGATAGATATGGAAACGGAATCTCCCAAGATACATCGATGGTTGATGCCTATTGCGTGGCTCTACGGACTGGGGGTCTTCGTGCGCAATGAGTTGTTTGAAATGAAGGTACTTACATCCAAGAGTTACCCCATCCCCATCATCAATGTGGGCAACATCACGGTGGGGGGGACGGGAAAGACGCCGCACACGGAGTATCTCATACGTCTCCTTCGTGGAGAATTTCATGTGGCGGTGTTGAGTCGTGGATACAAGCGTAAGTCGCGTGGTTTCCAATTGGCTACAGCGGAAACGTCGGTGGAGGTCATCGGAGATGAGCCGTTCCAGATGAAGCAGAAGTTTCCGGAGATTACAGTAGCGGTGGACGCGAATCGTCGGCATGGCATAGAGCAGATACTGCAACAGGTGCCGGAGGTGGATGTCATCCTCTTGGACGATGCGTTTCAGCATCGCTATGTGAAGCCGGGCATCAACATTCTCTTGACGGATTGTCATCGTCTAATCTGTGACGATGCACTCTTGCCTGCGGGACGTCTGCGGGAACCGGCTTCCGGGAAAGCGCGGGCAAACATGGTGGTGGTAACCAAGTGTCCGCAGGATATCAAGCCGATTCATTTCCGCATCATTCAGAAGTCTCTGGGGCTGTATCCGTATCAGAAGCTGTACTTCTCTACGCTGCGTTATGGACATCCGGTGCAGGTGGACACACACGAGGAGGTGCCTTTAAGTGATTTCTCCGGAGGAGGACGATTGCTGCTCATCACGGGCATAGCCAATCCTGCACCTTTGGTGCAATATCTGGAGCAGAGGGGTTTCCGCATCACGCATCTTTCCTATGGCGATCATCACTTCTTCACGTCCAAGGAGGTGGAGCAGATAAATCGTATCTTTGGGGAGATGGGGGGTGACATCCCGGTGATTACAACGGAAAAGGACAGCACGCGTCTCACCACACTCCGGGGACTGGACGAAGGGGTGCGACGACATCTCTACGCTTTACCCATCGAGATAGAGTTTCTGCAAGACAACGAATATTCATTCAAAGATAAAATTATAGACTATGTACGAAAGAATTCAAAAAACAGCATCTTGGTTAAAAGATAAGATGACGTCTCATCCGGAGACCGCCATCATCCTGGGTACGGGTTTGGGCGAACTGGCTACGGAGATAGAGAATCCGGTGAGTATCCCCTACTCCGAGATTCCCAACTTCCCGGTGTCTACTGTAGAGGGGCACTCCGGTCGACTCATTTTCGGTCAACTGGGTGGTAAGGATATCATTGCTATGGAGGGTCGTTTTCACTATTACGAGGGTTATAGCATGCAGGAGGTGACCTTCCCCGTACGTGTCATGTATGAACTGGGCATCCGTACACTCTTTGTGAGCAATGCGAGCGGTGGTACCAATCCGCGCTTCCATGTGGGTACGTTGATGCTGATTAAGGATCACATCAATTTCATGCCGGAGCATCCGTTGCGCGGCAAGAACTTCCCTACGGGTCCGCGTTTCCCGTCTATGGAGGAGGCGTACGACCATAAACTCTTGGCGCTGGCGCGCGAGATTGCTGCGGAGAAGGGTATCGAGGTGGACGAAGGTGTCTATCTGGCTACGCAGGGTCCTACGTACGAGACGCCGTCGGAGTACAAGATGTTCCGTACGTTTGGTGCCGATGCTGTGGGTATGTCTACGGTGCCTGAAGTGATTGTTGCCAACCATTGTGGCATCAAGTGTTTCGGCATTAGTGTGATCAGTGACATGGGTGTTGAGGGACAGATTGAGCGTGTCACGCACGAGGAGGTACAGCGGGCAGTAAACCGTGTGAGTCACTTCATGACGGATATCATGCGTGAGATGATTCGTCGTTCTTAATATATAATAAGGTGTTTGTATGCAAAGAACAGACATATCCACGCTGGGGGAGTTTGGTCTCATAGAGAAGCTCACCCGGGACATAGTGCTGGAGAATCCGGAGAGCCAATACGGTGTGGGCGATGATTGTGCCGTGCTTCGGTTTGAGGGTAACAAGCAGGTGTTGGTAACAACGGATTTGCTGACCGAGGGGGTTCATTTCGATTTGACGTACACGCCCATGCGTCACTTAGGGTACAAGTCGGCGATGGTGAATTTCTCGGATGTGTATGCCATGAACGGCATGCCGAAGCAGTTGGTGGTATCCTTGGCGCTGAGCAAACGTTTTTGCGTGGAGGACCTGGAGGAGTTTTATGCGGGTTTGCGCATGGCATGTGAGAAGCATCACGTGGACATTGTAGGGGGTGACACCACCTCCTCGCTCACGGGTTTGACCATCAGCATCACTTGCATCGGTGAGGTGGAAGCGGGTAAGGCGGTCTATCGCAACGGTGCTCAGGTGAACGATTTGATTTGTGTTTCCGGCAACTTGGGTGCAGCATACATGGGTCTTCAGTTGCTCAAGCGTGAGCAGGACATCTATGAGGCGCAGTATCGGGAGTTGCAGGAGCAGCATAAGACGGGTAGCGTGGGTCGCGAGACGGAGGAGGAGATGCGTATTGCGCAGCCGGACTTCAGTGGCAAGGAATATATATTGGAGCGTCAGTTAAAACCGGAGGCGCGTAGAGATGTGGTGGAGATGTTGCGCAAGAGTGGTGTGCAGCCCACGGCGATGATGGATATCTCGGACGGTCTTTCGAGTGAGATTATGCATATCTGTAAGCAGAGTAAGACCGGGTGTCGTCTCTACGAGGAGCATATTCCTTTGGATTATCAGACGGCTGTCATGGCGGAGGAGTTGAATATGAATGTCACTACGTGTGCCTTGAACGGTGGTGAGGACTATGAGTTGCTTTTCACGGTACCTATCGGGGATCATGAGAAGGTGGAGAAGATGGAGGGTATTTCGATTATCGGCCACATCACGCGCCCGGAGGAGGGGTGTGCGTTGGTGACGCGAGATGGCAACGAATTTGCGCTTAAGGCGCAGGGATGGAACCCTCTTGAGGAGAAAAAGTGACAATAACAGGATAAAAAGTAACTTTTTTGTCAAAAACTGGGCAAAACATTTGGCGGAGTCAAAAATTGTTCGTACCTTTGCAACCGCAAACGAGAACAAGGTGCCATAGCTCA